>NZ_JQKE01000032.1 GCF_000745895.1 Stenoxybacter acetivorans DSM 19021
GCCAATCAGCGTATCCGTGCCGCTGCCGCCATAGAGTTTATCGTCGCCCTCACCACCGTCTAATAAATTATCTTTATCAACTACCCGAATGGTGTCGTTGCCCAATCCACCGTAAATATCGGCTTTGTATTGCCATGCATAGAGGCTAATGTCGTCATTGCCGTCTGTACCATATTCTGTGAAGCGCATGTTTTTCAAATCGGCAAAGCGGAATGTTAGGTCTTGAAAAACAAAAGTTTCGATTTTATAGGAATCGTGACCTAAAAAATACTTAATACGAACGCTGTCGCCGCTTTGCAGGCTGGTAATAATTAAATCGCTGTTGTCTTGATGCCAATGGGTTTCTCTGTAATTGACATCAGTGAATTGAATGGTGTCATCACCCACGGTATTGGCGTTGTAGTCATAAATCGTGTCTTGTCCGTGTCCTTTGGCAAACAGATAGGTATCGCCATAAAAACCACCTTCTAGATAGTCATTACCTGCACCACCAATTAAGGTGTCTTCACCGCTGCCGCCATAGAGTTCGTCGTCGCCCTCGCCGCCGATTAATAAATCATTGCCGCCGTTGCCTGTTAAAATATCGTTGCCCTCGCCGCCATCCAATAAATCATCTTGATTGGTTGCCGAAATGGTGTCGTTGCCCAATCCACCGTAAATATTGGTTTTGCCATGCCAGCCAAGACTAATGTTGTCATCGCCGTCTGTACCGTATAAATTCAAACCCATTTGCGCCAGAGTGAATGTTTGATCTTGAAAGACGAAAGTTTCGATTTCATAGTTTTTACTGCTGAAGAACTGCTGAATCCGAACACTGTCACCGCTTTGCTGATTGGTAATAATTAAATCATAGCTGTCTTTGTGCCAACGGGTCTCGCCGTAATTAATATCGGTGAATTGAATGGTGTCATCACCCGCACCGCGGTAGCCATCATCATAAACTGTGTCTTGCCCGTGTCCTTTGCTGAACAGATACGTGTTGCTGTAATTATTCCCCTCTAAATGATCATTGCCCAATCCGCCATCAATATAGGCTTTACCCTGCCATTCGCTGAGATTAATATTGTCATTACCGTCTGTGCCGTGTAAATTCAAACCCATTTCACGCATTTGTGTTAGTGTAAATTTTTGATCTTGAAAAATAAAGGTTTCAATTTCATAGTAACTGCTTCTGAAGAAATTCTGAATCCGAACACTGTCGCCGCTTTGCTGATTGGCAATAACTAAATCGTAGCTGTCTTTATGCCAACGGGTTTTGCCGTAATTGACATCGATGAATTGAATGGTATCCTCACCCGCAATGCCGTTACTGTAGTCGCAGTCATAAACTGTATCTTGCCCGTGTCCTTTGGCAAATAGATACGTATCACTCTGAGAACCGCCCGACAAATAATCATTGCCTATACCGCCGATTAAGATATTCGTACCGTTGCCGCCGTAAAGTTTGTCATCACCATCACCACCGTCCAGCACATCATTGCCGTCGCCGCCATCTAAGTAATCATCACCCGTACCGCCAATTAAGGTATCCGCATCCTTGCCGCCGTAAAGTTTGTCATCACCATCGCCGCCATCCAGCACATCATTGCCGTCGCCGCCACTTAAATAATCATTACCTGTGCCGCCAATCAAGGTATCTGCGCCGCTGCCGCTATAAAGTTTGTCATCACCATCGCCGCCGTCAATATGGGCTTTGCCATACCATGCACTGAAATTAAGATTGTCATTGCCGTCCGTGCCATAGAAATTAAAACCCATTTCACGCATTTGTGCCGGTGTCAATATTTGGTCTTGAAAGATAAAGGTTTCAATCTGGTAATAGCTGTTTCTGAAGAAATCTTGAATCCGAACGCTGTCGCCGCTTTGTTGATTGGCAATCATTAAATCGTAGTTGTCTTCATACCAACGGGTTTCACCATAATTAACATCGATGAATTGAATGGTGTCATTGTTATAGCCGTAGTCATAAACCGTATCATGTCCGTGTCCTTTGCTGAACAAATAGGTATCCGCACCGCTGCCGCCATAGAATTTGTTGCCATAGAGTTTCCGGCTAATTAAGGTATCTGCTGTGATTACTTGGTCTTGAAAAATAAAGGTTTCGATTCGATAATCGATTCTGGCGAAGAAATTTTGAATGTGAACGCAATCACTGCGGGTATCATCATAGATCCGTAAGTCATTGCCATCTTTCTGAAATCTTACTTCATCAAAAGAAATATTCTTGAAATAGATAATGTCATCATCACTGCCATAATCGCTGATAAAATGCTGTCCGTGTCCTTTGTTAAACAGATAAATATCACCTCGGGTACTTCCTTGTAATTCATAATTACCGGAATTACCCTCGATGATTTTAAAATTCTCAGCCATCATATTGCCCAATAGAGGGTTTTGTGCTGCTAACAGGGTAAAATTGGCAAGAAGTGTTTCTTGATAATTGAGGTTGTAATTTCCCAAATCTTTGGCAATTTTTAATAAAATACTGATGGTTTCTGTTTCCAAATTTTCAGCCAAGCCTTGCAGCTTGGCGTTTAGTGTTTGCCAGCTGTAGCCCACGCTTTGGGTATCTGCTTGCCATTGCTGCAGCAATAAACTGCCGAACACATCTGCATATTTGCTTTGTGCCAGCAAATTCGCGCTCACATAATCGGCAAATTGGGTGAATTCTACTTTCAAAAGTTGGGTAGCTTCTGACCCCGGATTTTTACCAAGCCCTCCTTGATAAAATCCTCTGCCGGTTAAATGCTCCAAAGCCACCAACAGCCGTGCATCAACACAATTGCCGCGCCCTTGCGGATTAACGGTTTCACTTCCTGCCCAGCGGTAAATCAATGCCTTTAAACTTTCGGCAGCGGGTGTATTCAAATAATCGGCAACCATTCCTTTCAACACCGCATCTTTCATCATCGCCTGATGCAAATCCAATACATCGCCAAACCCGCGCACATAAGGCAGCGCAGCAATATCGGCACTCACCGATTCTTGCCGGTATTGACTGTCTGCTTTGTTCACCGAGAACCACACATCATGCGCCGCAGTTTGTTTGCCGTCTGCCCAGGTAACACTGCTTTGTTGTTGGTGCGTATTGCCATGCGCATCAACAAAATTGCTGTATTGATAATTCAGCTGAATGGCAGTGATGCCGCTGTTTTGAATGGCGGTTAATTCACCCGCATCAACATATCCATTTTGGTTTTTGTCTTGCCACAGTTTTAATTCCTGCCAAATTGCATCTTGTTCGGTAATTTGCTTATCGCCGTTGGCATCGTGTGCTTTCAGGGCTCAAAACCGTTAGTAGCTTTTCCGCCGTTTGGCAACAGGGTATTGTCACCGAATAATTCGCCGCCATTATCAATTTGATTGTTGTTATTTAAATCACGCACCAATAAGGCATCTTCCGCACTCACCCAGCCGGTATTTTCAGAAAAGCCATTGCCATCGTGGTCGTGGTAGATATGTCCGCCTTTGGCTGTGGTTTGTACACCATCACCATTTAGGTCAACAACAATGGGGGATACTTGTACTTCGGCTGGTCCCATATTGGGACCGCCTCGACCTCCGCCTCCATCACCTCCATCACCTCCATCACCGCCGCCGCCACCCCTTTTTTCCAAACGAATACCCAAGTCGCCGTTGTTGAAATTTTCAATCAACAATCCATTTTCTACAATTAAATTGTCGCCAGACCAATAATAGGTTAATCCATTACCATAATAGGTATCGGCAGGATCTTTTTCAGGATCATGCACACCGCCTGAGAGCTTGGTTTTATCTAAAAATACCTCGCCTTTGCCGTCAAAATCATAAATGGTATCACTCTTATCGGCGTGATATTCATCATAGCCCAAACCGCCAGCCATCGTATCATAGCCATCACCGCCGTCTAAATAATCATCACCATAACCGCTGGTCAAGCTATCATCGCCCTTACCGCCAATTAAAGCAACAGCTTCTAATCCAAATTGATTAACTACGCCATCATTATCATCATCAATGCCATCGTAATAGACTTTTCGTCCTTTTTCATCAAGATAGCTAATGGCAGGAGAGTTATAAATTTGAAAGGCTATATCTACCAAACAATTCTCCAAATCATTTATATTATTACCATTACTATTTAAATCATTAAGTTTGGATTTTTGATTTTCCAAATTCCTAAATTCTTCTTCAGTGATATTTACTGACACAACATCACCTTGAAACTGAATTGGCACTTTTCTGCCAATTCCTGAGGGATCTACAATTGGCTCACAAATAGAATTGAATGCCTTAGCTACTGAATCATTTGATTCAAAATCAAAATTATCATCAACAGGTTTGATTTTAATGCCATGAACTTCTCTACTGCCATCACTATTGACAAAAAAAGCCAATGAATCCCAGTCTAGGGTAAATGAAGTAGATCCAAAAATAAAAGCCCTGGTTACAAAATCTGATAAACCAGCTATATGCTCATATTGATTAATCTTAACTTGTAATTTATTCAGATCGTCGGGTAATTTATCTTTTGTTCCATTGCCTAGAGCTTCACGGTGTAGTATGTTATTATACATTTCTTTAAAACCATAAGTTCCTGCCTTAATGATTTTTTCACTATTGAAAAAATCATTAATAACAAGAACATCAGCAGGGGAAATAAATCTTCCGCCGCCATAATCCATATATTCTTGTGCATTGATTTTTAACGGATCAACCAATGGTTTCTCCTTATCCCGAATCCATTTATCATCTTTTAAGGCACTTGCAGATGGTGGGGTTTTAGAATTCCATAAATACATGGACAGTATTTCATCAATAGTAGCTAAATCTTTACCGCTATTGATATTGTAGTAGTTAGGCATAATCATTCTCCAAAGGTTGATAAAAGTGAGTTGGAAGTACAATAATACTAAGTAAATGATACAAATAATTGCTTAAATAAATCCATTTAATACTTAGGTTTATCTAAAGCAATTTTTTAAAACACTTTACCTATTTTAATTTTATAACATATGCGGGTTTAATCAATAAATCACCACAATTATTAATTGGATAATAAATATTATTATCTATACCGACTGGATTATGAATACTATTATCTAAATTACTAAATAAAACTTTTATACTATTCTTTTGTGCACTTTCTTTATATGACACATCTTCTTCATATAAATAAATTTTCTTAGGAACAAGATAATATAAACCAACACCATAATCATGAACATCAATATTCTTTGGAATAGATGAAGCAGGAAAATATTTATTAGCTAATGAGCCATAAATCTGGAATTTCCCTTTATCGGTATTCTTATCTTGATTGGATACAATAAAAATATTTGTACTAAACATTAAAGATAACTTTCTATCGTTTGTTTTCATACTTGCAATAATAAAATTATCATGTTTTTTAATATATGATAAAAAATCACGATCATCTTTTATTTCTATTGAATTTACTTTGCCAAGTTCACTTAAAAGGTTACGTCTTTCACTATTAAATACTATCTCTTGATTAATTTCAGTATTTTTTTGTATACTTTCTTGCATTAATTTTTGGGATTTTTCAAATATAGGAGATCTACTTATTAACAGAGGGCTTATCATCTGTATTTTGCATCCAAATCTACCACAATCTGATCCTGAAAAAAATCTACTTAAATATGGTACTTCTTCATAATCTACACTTCCACCAATTGATCTCATCCAGCCTTCTTTTAGGGATTTCATTTTCAATAATTCCATTTCTACATAACTGACAATCGCTTTTTCCTTCAATTCTTCTTTTGTGTATGTTTTTCTGTCTACCCAGCAATAACCTTCGCGATTCTTACGTGAAAATTCCTTGAATGAAACATTCCAAGGCTTTGGATTTTTATCCATCAGCTGATACCAATACCGATAAGACTTTGTATTGTTTTCAACTAACCAATAATGCGTTAAATAACCAAGAAGCATAAAAATAGCCAATACTCTTAATTTAGGTCGTGAATAAAGAAAATAGATTATCCAGCCACCAATTCCAATGATTCCAATAATTACAATGAATATTGATATGTATATTGTGGTGGAGATTGCTAATGCAAAAACAAAAGCAGTCATAGTATTTACCTAAATTAAAAAATAATGATAGCTAGAATTTATAACAATTTATCTGATGACAAATCTAAAACCTATTTATTATTACTTTATCACACAGCAACCAAATTTTTATCGCTATTGATATTGTAGTAGTTAGGCATAATCGCTCTCCAAGGGTTGAAAAATGAGTAGAAAAAATTACAACACTAAGAAAATGACACTAATTTATTGATTGATTAATTCAATCAATTTAATTTTAGTATCACCAAATATTTCTTTAAGATTATTTATCCATCTAGATTCCAGAATATATTCTGGCTTAATCAATAAATCTCCACAATTATTGATTGCATAGTAAATATCAGTATCCAAATATATTCTAAATTTAATTATCTTACCCTCTTCTTGTCCGTCTTTTTCATACAAATAAATTTTCTTAGGAGCAAGATAATATAAACCAACGCCATAATCATGAATATCAATATTCTTTGGAATAGATGAAGCAGGAAAATATTCATCTATTCCTGAATTGTAAATCAGAAATTTTTCTTGATTGATATTCTCATCTTGATTCGATATAATAAAAATATTTTTATTATATATTAAAGATAACACTATATCGCTTTTCTCTATGCCAGCAATAATAAAATCATTGTGGTTTTTTATATATGATAAAAAATCACGATCACCTTTTATTTCTATTGAATTTACTTTACTGAGTTCGTTTAAGAGGTAATGACTATTTTTATCATATAAATTAAATAATATTTCTTCGCTGATTTCAATATTTTTTTGTACATTTCCTTGCATTAATTTTTGTGCTTTTTCAAATATAGGAGATCTATCTATTGACAAAGGACTTATCATCATCACTTTGCATCCAAATTTACCACAATCTGATTCAGAAAAAAATCTACCTAAATATGATCTTTCTTCATAACCTCCACCAGCTTCCCTTACCCAACTCTCCTTTAAGGATTTCATTTTCAATAATTCCATTTCTACATAACTGGCAACTACTTTATTCTTCAATTCTTCCTTTGTGTAGGTTTTTCTGTCTGCCCAACAATAACCTTCACGATTCCTACGTGAAAATTCCTTGAATGAAACATTCCAAGGCTTTGGATTTTTATCCATCAGCTGATACCAATACCGATAAGGTTTTATGTTGGTTTCAACATAAATTCTGTACAGAGGATATCCCAATAAAATAACAATAACCGCTATTATTACAGCTGTTATTACAAATTTTACTTTAGTTCGCTTTTTATCTGATAAAGAAAAATATAAAACCAAGGAATGCTTAATTAAATTAAATAATTCCATCAGTATTGTAAGCATACTTACAATAAAAACTATAACAATAATAACAATGGGATTGATATCATTTACCATACAATTTTTCCAATCTTCTCATAATATTATATTAGCTATTTTATATTAAATATAAATTGTATAAAAAATTTGATATCTACTTATTTTCCGTTACTATGTTTAAAGTATAGCTACCCAGCACAGCCCCTAAAAAATAATTTCTGTTCACTGCTAAAAAAAACAAATCCTCAAAAATCCTCTGTTTCAAACATCCTGACTTTACCGCAATTGGTAACAGGAAAATACTGCCTAAACCGCTGTTTTTCACCATTTTTATTTTTTATACTGTATTGAATTTTAATAAATCCATGTAAATCCCCTGCCAATCTACTAAGAAAGCTGCCCTTAAATTTAAAAGTATCCGATGGTATAATTTCAATATCTCTGTCTTCTAAATCCTCTTCAATCATATATACATAACGGCAACAATTCGGATTTTCCAACCTAAATTGAGTGATGTCTTTACTCTGTATTTCAGATTCTATACAGCTATCCCCTTCACATTGCCTATTATCTTTCAAAACAAGACGAATAGCTTGATTCTCTAAATATTCATCAGAAAATAAATTCCTTTGAAAACCATTTCGCTGAAAACAATATCCATTATAACTTAACATTATCATTGAAATTAAGCATAAATAAATAAGTAATAATCCAGATGTCGGTATTATTTTTAAATATCTCTGTGGAATTTCAATACCAAACATCAATCTAAAAGAAAATGAAAATTTATTACTTAGTACTTTTAAAAAAATAAATAACAGCCAAGAGCAAATTGGAATAAAGAAAATAAATCCCGTTATAAGAAATAAACCAATAGCATACATAAAATTTTACCTTATTGTGCTACTATTAAATTATCTTCAATTCATAATCTATATAGGGCATTCCATTTTATTATTATTATCTTTTCCTATTTCATCTATTTATTGTGTGATAAGCCTTTGATTTTAAAATCCCTGCCAATAAAGAAAACCCGTTACTATTAGTTTTGAAACGCAGTACCAGTTACAAAGAGCAGTGAAGAGCAGTGAAGAGCAGTGAAGAGCAGTGAAGAGCAGTGAAGAGCAGTGAAGAGCAGTGAAGAGCAGTGAAGAGCAGTGAAGAGCAGTATAACTATAACTTGGTATTATTATAACACTGTTGATGATTTATTTGCAATAGAAAACAAAATTTTTCTTACATTGTTGTATTTTTGTTACAACCATACAAATGCAGGTAAATCAACGTCTTGTTTCAACAAAGCCCATGCGTTCAGGGGGCGTGCATAGGTTTTATTGAAATGGTTTGGCTGTGATTACCATGATTGCTTTGTGCCTGACCTCGCCAATGGCAAACCTTGGGTTTCAGGCTGCCTGAAAACAAAGTGCTGCGCTTGATTTCCTGCTTGTTCAGCCAGTAAAAATTGTTTTTTTATTGAATAACTTCTTGCAACATCATGGTTTTTTAGCATAAAATCGTGGGTTTTTTAGATTGTCGGCTTGTTCGGCTTCTGTTTATTTACTGAGGAATAACCATGGTAGTCATTCGTTTGGCTCGCGGCGGTTCAAAACACCGTCCTTTTTACAACATCATTGTGGCTGATTCTCGCTGCCGCCGTGATGGTCGTTTTATCGAACGCGTGGGTTTTTACAACCCCGTTGCCAATGAAAAACAAGAACGTGTGCGCTTTAACGGCGAACGTTTGAATCACTGGATTGGTCAAGGCGCGCAATTGAGCGAAAGCGTAGCGCGTTTGGTGAAAGAGCAGCAAATCGCTGCTTAATTCAGAATCTCGGAATAAAAATACGTGGATAATCAGCAAACGCCGTGGATAGCAATGGGCTATATTAAAGGTGCGTTGGGTGTTAAAGGCTGGCTGAAAGTAGCCGTCAGCACCGAATATGCCGACAGTTTGCTGGATTACCCAAAATGGCGGCTGAGTAAAGACGGCAGCAGTTGTTTTGCGGCTGTGGTTGAAGGCAGAGTCAGCGGTGATGAATTACACGTCAAGCTGGAAGGCGTTGATAGCCGTGATGCGGCGTTTGCCTTGCGCGGGTTTACGGTGGAAATTAACCGCGCCGATTTTGCTGAAGCCGAAGAAGACGAATACTACTGGGCAGATTTAATCGACTTGGCGGTATATAACCGCGAGCTGATGTGCTTGGGCGAAGTGGTGCAATTACTGCAAACCGGTGCGCACGATGTATTGGTGGTGCGCGGTGAATACGGTGAAAAACTGATTCCGTTTGTGGCGCAGTATATTGACCGTGTTTGCTTGGCGGATAAGCGCATTGATGTGGATTGGGGCGTGGATTACTGATGTATATTCAGGCAATTACGCTTTTCCCTGAAGTATTTGCCGCCATTACTGAATTCGGCGTTACTGCCCGTGCACTGCAACGCGGTTTGTGGCAATTCAATGCTGTTAATCCGCGCACCTTTGCCGATAACCCCTTGGGTTATATTGATGACCGCCCTTTCGGCGGCGGTCCGGGCATGATTATGATGGCACCGCCTTTACAGGCAGCCATTGATGATGCCAAAGCGCGTCAGCCGCAATCACGTTTGATTTACATGAGCCCGCAAGGAACACCATTGCAGCATGTGCAAGTGTCGCAGCTGGCGCAAGAATCGGGTTTGATTGTGTTGTGTGGCCGCTATGAAGGCATTGATGAGCGTGTGCTGCAATCAAACGACATCACCGAAATTGCCGTGGGCGATTTTGTGGTGTCCGGCGGCGAATTGCCTGCCATGATGCTCATGGACGCGGTGCTGCGTTTATTGCCCGGTGTTTTGGGCGACAGCCAATCGGCGGCGCAAGATTCATTTGCCGACGGCTTATTGGATTGCCCGCACTACACCCGTCCGATTGAATTTCAAAACGCGGTTGTCCCCGAAATATTGCGCGGCGGCAACCATGCTTTGATTGCACGTTGGCGATTAAAACAATCGCTGATGCGCACTTTAACGCGGCGCGCCGATTTATTGGCAGATCGCCGTTTAACCCCAGAGGAGTCTGGTCTTTTGCGCGAAATCCGCGAGGAAATGCAAAAGGAACAAGACAATCCCATGATAAACAGGAAATCAGAATCATGAATTTAATTCAGCAATTAGAGCAAGAAGAAATTGCTCGCTTAAACAAAACCATTCCCGAATTTGCACCGGGCGATACCGTTGTCGTCTCTGTACGCGTTACAGAAGGCACGCGCACCCGTTTGCAAGCGTATGAAGGCGTGGTGATTGCCAAGCGCAACCGCGGTTTAAACAGCAGTTTTATCGTGCGCAAAATTTCCAGCGGCGAAGGTGTGGAACGTACATTCCAGCTGTATTCACCCTCAGTGGAAAAAATTGAAGTAAAACGCCGAGGCGATGTGCGCCGTGCCAAATTGTATTATCTGCGCGGCTTAACCGGTAAAGCGGCTCGCATTAAAGAAAAATTGCCGGCACGTAAAGGTTAATTTTTTTATACCTGCACAATAAAAAGGCTGCCTGCAAATCTTCAGGCGGCTTTTTTTGTTTAACAAACACATCAATACATAAATCAATACAAAGGAAAAAATACCATGAAAACCATAGGTATTATCGGTGGCATGAGCGCGGAAAGCACCGTGTTGTATTACCAAATTATCAATCGTGAAATCAATCACCGTTTAGGCGGCAACCACAGTGCCAAAATCATTTTAGACAGCTTGGATTTTGAAGACATCAGACAATTGCAGCAGCAAGGCAACTGGGCGGGTGCGGCAGAAGTATTGGCAAACAGTGCCAAAAAATTGCAGCAAGCGAGTGCTGATTGCGTGCTGATT
The DNA here is from genome assembly GCF_000745895.1 of Stenoxybacter acetivorans DSM 19021. Lineage (GTDB taxonomy): Bacteria > Pseudomonadota > Gammaproteobacteria > Burkholderiales > Neisseriaceae > Stenoxybacter > Stenoxybacter acetivorans. The sequence goes on from NZ_JQKE01000032.1 coordinate 11,223, forward strand.
GCCACCAACACCATGCACATCATTGCCGATGCGGTTCAAAACGCCGTATCCATACCGCTTTTACACATTGTGGACAGCACCGCCGCCGCCATCAAGCAACACGGTTTGCAGCGCATTGCGCTTTTGGGAACGCAGTTTACCATGCAGAAAAATGGCTTCTATACAACAAAAATGCAAGAAGCGGGCATTGATATGTACTTGCCCGATGAAGCACAGCAAGCCAAAATAAACAATATTATTTTCAATGAGTTGTGTCTAAATCAACACAATGAATCATCGCGCTGCCATCTGATAGACACCATTGCCGAATTAAAAACACAAGGTGCACAAGGCGTGATTTTGGGCTGCACTGAGTTGTGTTTATTGATTAATGACACCAACAGCCCACTGCCGGTATTCGACAGCACCCGTATCCATGCTTTGGCAGCAGTGAATTTTGCTTTGCATTAAAACGGCAAGCCAAACAATATTAAGCACAGCAATTTAATCATACACGGGAAAAAACCAACGCCGGCAATGCTTTTGCGCCAAACCCGCCGACAAATATTTTTCAGGCAGCCTGAGAGATAAGTAAATCGGTCATTGGGTTTGGCGTATCTCCATTCATTGACACAATAATCTGACTTAACATACAATTCAGCCTGTATGTTTTTTATCTATTTGATTTTAAATATACTTTTAAAATTTAGAAAAGGATTGATGATGAAAGCCGTTCATTGGGGATTGATGCTTTTATTTTTACTGCTGACGGGATTGTGGCTGCTTGCCGATACACTGATGCCGCAGCCGTTTACTTATTTCAATTTCCGTAATGTATTTGTACAGTATTCAGGCATTCTGGGATTTGCCGCCATGAGTACCGCCAATATTCTTGCTTATCGCCCGCGCTGGCTTGAGCCGTATCTGCACGGTTTGGATAAAATGTATCGTTTGCATAAATGGCTGGGCATCAGCGGTTTAAGTGCTGCGGTTGTGCATTGGTGGTGGGCACAAGGCAGCAAATGGATGGTCGGTTGGGGCTGGCTCGCGCCGCCTGTACGCCACAAAGGCGGCATGATGCCAAGCACAGATACTTTAGAAGGCTGGTTGCTGAGTCAGCGTGGCTTTGCCGAACACATCGGCGAATGGGCATTTTATGTGTTTGCCCTGCTGGCAATCATCGCCTTGGTAAAACACGTGCCTTATCGTTGGTTTCAGTGGTCGCATCGATTTATGGCAGCGGTGTATTTGGTGTTTGTTTACCATTTTTTGGTGCTGTTTAAATGGGCGTATTGGACGCAGCCAATCGGCTGGCTGATGATTCTGCTGGCATTGGGCGGCACTTATGGTGCTTTGGTTTCTTTATTCGGACGCATCGGACACAAACGCAAAGCCAAAGGAACAATCAGCGAAATAAAACAAAATAATGATATGGCAGCAATCACCGTCCATTTGAATGAAGCATGGCAAGAACATCAAGCGGGGCAATTTGCTTTCATTACTTTTGACAATAAAGAAGGCGCACATCCTTTCACCATTGCTTCCGCACGGAACAACAAGCTGTCTGAACTGTGCTTTATCATCAAAAATTTGGGCGATTACACCGCCAATTTACTTAAAACCGTTCAAATTGGCAAAACAGTATCTGTAGAAGGACCTTACGGCTGTTTTGACTTTAATGACGGCTGCACCGAGCAAATTTGGATAGGTGCGGGCATTGGCATCACCCCATTTTTAGCACGGCTGGCACAACTGGCGCATGAACCACAACCGCAAAAAATAACCCTGTTCTACTGCGCCCGCCAAGCCGATGACATTGTGCTGCCGACATTGCAGCCATTGGCCGCGGCAGCCGGTGTATCGCTCCACTTTATCGATGACAGCCAAAATCAGCGTTTGTCTGCCGCCGATATTACCCAATTGATACCCACTTGGCAGCAAGCCGGATTTTGGTTTTGCGGGCCAATGGCATTCGGGCAGCAGCTTTACAGCGAACTGCATCGCTTGGGGCTGCCCAACAAACGGTTTCAGCAAGAATGGTTTGAAATGCGCTGATTAAGTACATTCAGAACACCTAAAACCGCAAGTTGTGAGCAGCGCAGCCATTTATCGTTTCCGCAGCAAAACCAATCACACCGACGCAACGCATCGGTGTGATTGTGTATTTTGTTTTCAGGCAGCCTGAAAAATATGGCTTACTTATCTGCTGTTATGGTACAAGCCAACCGCCGTATTATTGATAAACAAATGACTGGATTTGATTTTAATTTGATTCCACCTTAAATTTAAATTTATGTAATAATACCCAATATTTTTTATGAAAAATTCAGTATCATTGCGAACAATGAATGAACGCTCTACCCCCCCCCCCCCGAATTAATTAATAAAATCCGCGATAATCTCGCGGAAGAATATTTGTCGGGCAAGCAAAATCACCCTTGGATTGTTACCTTCTCCGGCGGTAAAGACAGCACCTTAGTAGCACATTTGGTGTTTGATTTATTATTGGACTTACCGCCCAGCCTGCGCCAACGCAAAATCTTTTTTTGTTCCAATGATACTTTGGTGGAAAGCCCGCCGATAGCGCGGCACATGCGTGATACCTTAGCGGACATTCTCAATGCCGCCCGTATCTTCAAATTGCCTATTGACGGCGAAGTAACCATTCCAAAACCCACAGAAACCTTTTGGGTTTTGCTTATCGGCAAAGGCTATCCCTCGCCCAACCGCAATATGCGTTGGTGTACCGACCGCCTTAAAATTTCTCCAACCAGTGCTTATATCACCGACAAAATCGCCGCTAACGGTGCAGCCATTATCGTGTTGGGTGTGCGCAAAGACGAATCATCTGCCCGACGCGTCAGCATTGAATCCCATCAAAACCAAGACCATTCAAACCTCACCCCGCACGGTTCACTGGCGGGTGCGTATGTCTATCGCCCGATCGTAGATTTATCCACCGATGATGTGTGGGAATTTCTCGCTGCCCACCACCCGCCGTGGGGTAACAGCCACCGCCGCTTAATCCAACTTTACCGCGATGCACTCGGCGGCGAATGTCCAATCGTGTTATCACAAGACGATGCTCCCGGCTGCGGTACGAATTCCAGCCGTTTTGGCTGCTGGACATGCACGGTTGTCAATAAAGACAAAAGTCTGCAAGGCTTTGTTGATGTGGGCAATACCCAATTTACCCCCTTAATCGAATTTCGCGATTGGCTGGCTGAAATTCGCAATCTACCCGAATATCGGCAAGTGCATCGCCGAAATGGGCAGTTCACTATTAAAAACGGCAAACACATTCCCGGACCATTCACCATTGCCGCACGGAAAATGATTTTAGAAAAATTGCTTGCCGTTCAGGCAGCCCACGGTGAAGTGTTAATCAGTGAGGCTGAGATTCGGCTGATTAAAAACATTTGGGTCAGTGATATTTTGGACGCAGCAGAAAGGAAAAGTGCATGAAACCTAAAATACAAGAACAAATTGAGGATTTATTGCTGTGGCGCGATCCAGACAGCCGTATATTGCTGCGGCAACTTGCTGAAGAACATTGTGTTCCTGTTGATGCATTAATGGAATTACTGGCATTCATGCGTGAAAGCCAAACCAAATTACGTACCAGAGGCATAACCGAAACCTGTGATGACGTATTTGATAATCAAAATTATTGGGGAACTTAATGATGTGGATTGCAGCGATTGAGTTAAGCAATTTTAGATCCTATCAACAGGCACGCTTAACATTTCCTCGCCCCGAAATTGGGAAAAATTTAGTACTGATTGGTGCGGAAAATGGTCATGGTAAAACCACTTTATTGGAAGCCATTTATTTGTGTCTTTATGGTGATGATGCGGTTCATCATTTGAATCGTGCCGGATTGGAAATGAAAGGGCAAGATAACAAAAAAATCAATTACACCGCTTATTTGGAAAAGGCTTTGTATCTTGATGCAAGAGCAGTACAGCCAACTGCCTTGGGACTAAGCAACCAATCCACCATGCAGCTGCGAATTGATATTTGCCAGCAATCCACAGGTAATCAAAAGATATTACGGGTAAAACGAAAGTGGGCATTTGACCACAATAAAAAACACCTGCCTAATTCTGAAGAAATACAGGCTTATTTTTGTGAAAATGCCGACGATGACGGCGGCGAACCTTTGAGTGAAGAATTGTTTAAACACTATTTACACACTCAGGCAGTACCCGTGGATTATGCATCATTTTTCTTTTTTGACGGTGAAAAAATCGTTCAAAATGCACGAGCAAGCGGTGCAGGAAAATGGCTCAATGATGCGCTTCATGGTTTACTGGGGGTTACTCTATTAAATAAACTAAGCGCACAATTGGGAAAATACAAAAGCGATTTAATCAGAGAGCTTGCTCCTGAAAAACTGCAAAAACAGCTGGCAGATACTGAAGCTAAATTGACAGATGCAAAAGAAAAATTAACCACCTATAACAGCAATCTGGCAAATTTGACTGAACAAGAAGCGCAATTGATAAAACGGCGTGATGAATTAACCGAACAATTGGGTGCCGGTGATATTCATACTTCTAAAGAGCTGATTGATCAGCTCACTAAGATTAAACAGCAGCAAGAAACCGACCAAGAAGAAATCAAAAAATTCATTGAATTATTGCCGGAAACCCTGCTACCAACAACACGTCTGACACAATTGCAGCAACAATTGAAAGCAGAAGCCAATCGGCTTAGTTATGAAACCGTTAAAGGGCAGCTGGAACCAAGAGCAGATGAATTTTGGAAAGTATTCCGTAATCATGAAAATATAAACGAATTTCTCAGTCCCTACATGCTTTCTTCTGCTGAGCTTTCGCGTATCGTGAAAGAATGCTGGGAAAGAATGTTGCTTCCTTTGCCTGAAGGTTGTGCCGAAACTGTTTCGCACAATTATTTATCTGCTGAATTAAACCAAAGAATTCAAAATGAAATTCATAAACTTAACCATATTCAACGAATTCACTCCCCCGAAACCATTCTCAGCAAAATAGCAGAAGCTGAACAAAATCAAGAAAAGCTGAGTGCTGAAATTGAACAACTGAAAAACAGCAATAATGATGAATTGGTTGAGGAATTACATCAAATTAATCATGAACTAACCCAAAATATTACGCCCCAAAAAACAACAGCACAAAACAACAGTTATCGGCAAAATGAAGAGATTTCAAGTTTAGCGCGAGATTTGGAAAAGCTTCAAGATCAAGTGGTCAGCAGCGGACCGAAGCAGTTGCGGGCAAAGCGGGCACAAAAAATGGAATCATTTATTCATGCACTCATTCATCAACTAATGGTAAAAAAGGTTCAGCAATTAAGTATCACTGCCACTCGTTTGAATAATGAGATTGCCCATGACAAACGCATTGGCAGGATCGAAGTCCAAGATAACGGAGAAATGCGTTTATACGGACAAAACAACGAGCGTCTGCAAACCGATTTATCCGCAGGTCAAATGCAGATTCTAATCATGGCGGTGGTAGCAGCTTTGTCGGAAATTACCCAATATCACGCACCTTTGGTAATTGATACCCCGTTGGCACGTTTGGATAAAGGACATCGTCAAGGCTTATTCCATTATTGGCAAGGTTTAAATCAACAGGTGATTTTATTGTCGCAAGATACAGAAATCACCCCTGAGATTTACCAAGATTTAAAACCCGCAATCAACAAAACCTATTTGATTAAAGCTGAATCACTGGCAAGCGGCGGAGCAAGATCCTCAGCCGAAGAAAATGTTTATTTTAAAGCATAGCCGGAAAAATAAAAAAAGGAATATTGCCATGTATCAAGTCGATGCACCGGAATCATGTTATTGGAATTCTGAATATGCCCGCGAGCTCTTGGAAATGCGTTTAAAATCCAGCATAGAAGCCAAAGAAATCCGCGATGAATTGCAGCGCAGTGGTGCATTGCCTGTTTTTAATAACCACTTTGATTGGGCAATGTTATGTATTGCCTATTGTTTTGCCAAAGATATTGCCTTGAATAAAACCCAAATCAGCAACGCACCGGATACCGACGGCAATGAAATTCCGTCACTGAATACCGCCTTTCAAGAACATCATGCGTTGTGGCTGGCATTTTTATCCGATGCCTTATTTGAGTTTAAATGCAAAGACATCTTAAACAAAGAAATCTTATGCAATAAACAGGATTTGGTGCAATACATTCAAGCCTTGTGGCATAGTGGTGCGCTAACCTTGCGAAAACGCTGGAACGCTGCTAAAGAATTTCACCCTGATTCTGAATTGAAAGCACGGCAGACCTTTATCAGAGAATTAGCAGATTTATCTGCAGAAAACATAAAAAACCGTTCAGGTAATAGCGGTAGCTCTGTACGCGACACCAGCGAGCAACCTGAAAGTAACCCTGATTATGCCAAAACACTGCGCGAAGCCTTTGATAAAATCGGCACATCGGCTGTTTTATCGTGTGCCTTTGTAACACACGGAGTGCGCTATGATTTTTACGAAGCACAGTTTAATAGTTTTGTGGATTTTAATAAGCACCATGAACCGCTGTGTTCTCAATTGGGCATTGCTGAAAAAGATTTGCGGATTACCCGCCAAGAGGGCAAACCCAATTGCTATCGGGCAGCAAAGCTGCGGGCAGAAAATCAATGGCAACCATTCAAAGAAACAGCGTTTCAGGCAGCTTTAGATACGTATCAGCACGATGGCAAAACCTTGCCCGTATTGCTGGGTTTAGATGAATATGGCAAACCCGTATTTGAAGATTTTGCCGCTGCACCTCATGTGTTGGTAGGCGGTACAACGGGTTCAGGCAAATCAGTGTTAATCCGCACTCTCATCGGTAGCTTATTGGCATTGAATGACGAGAAGCAGCTGAATATTGCGATTATGGACGTAAAACAAACCGATTATGCACGTTATGCCAATGATGCGCATGTATGGAAAAGAAAAATCATTGCCGATAAAGAAGAAATCAAAACATCATTGGCAGAAATTGTGGCGGAGATGGAGCAGCGGGACGAATTGCGTGCAAAATACCAAGCAGATAAATTAGCAAAAATTCCTGCCGAACACCGTCCGCCGTATTGGGTGATTGTGGTGGACGAATTGGCGGATTTACTGAGTATTGATAAAAATATTGAGGATTCGTTAATACGCCTCGCCCAACGTGCCCGCGCTTCCGGTATTTTCTTATTGCTGGCAACGCAAACCCCAAGTTCCAGCGTATTGTCTCAACCTTTACGCGCCAATATCCCTACCCGCATCGCCTTGAAAACTCAAAAGTCTACTGAGTCCAAAATTATTTTAGACGAAATAGGAGCTGAAGATTTAGCAGGTAAAGGCGATCATTTGGTGAAATGGTTTGGCAGTGAAATACAGCTGCTGCATGGGTACAATATTTGAAGCAATCCAATGATAAAGGCGGGGGATAAACCTCGCCTGCATTCAATACAGCCAAACTACTTTTTTCATCACGCAGCAATCCGAAACAATTAAGCCCTGTACAGTAAAAACCAGAATGAAAATGCAAAAAACAGGCATTTAGCAATAAGCCACAAGAAAAGAAGTAATTGCCTTGACTAAACGGCTGCGGCATTGATTGCGTTGATAATGAAGATTAGATATGAATCGTAGCGGCACGGTTTGTGCCGAATAAACAGGCTGCCTGAAATAATTGATGGTATTCGGCAGCCGAATACCATCTAATAACACACGATAACACACGCAGGCATCAGTGCATCAGCATTTCACCATTCAATGCCGCCATTAATTCTTCGCCGATAAGAATCGGTAATTCCGATTTATGCGCCCACAACACCAGCAACGCCAATACTTTGGCGTGTTCTACGGTGATGTCTTCGTCCGGCAGGTTCATCAGCGCGTCCACCACAAATTCGCGCTGTTCGGGGTTGAGTGCGCCGTTTTCCTGCAAAAAATGCAATAAGCCGCGCACTTCCGACGGCAGGGCTTCGGTTTCATCGGCAGTGTAGATGCGCATGGCGGTGCTCTGATTCAAAACATCATCAGAAATCAGTGCCTCATGCTGCAAGGCCTCCACAAACCACAAAGTATCGCTGATTTCGTCGTCGTCGAAGCCCACTTCTTCCAGCAGTTCGCCCAAGTCTGCGCGCGGCGGACAAGCGTCGAAGTCTTGAAAGTGTTCGATTAAAAACGCAATCACATCAATCATGATATTCCTTTGAATTATTTGACGCGCTGATAACGCCCGCCGCCTACTGCGGCTATTTTACCGTCTAATGCCAATAAAGTCAGTTCTGCATGCACATCAGCCGCGCTGATGTCCAATTGCTGCGCCAATTCATCGGGGTGAATCGGGTCGTAGCCCATTTGCTTCAGCAACGGGCTGGTTTGTGCCGGCTCGGCTTCCGATTCTATTGCTGATTTTTCTTCTGATTTTTCTGCCGGTTCGGCTTTTGCTTTATTGTGGTTTACTGTGGCTGCCTGAATATTTTCAGGCAGCCGTAACAGTGCGGGGCATTCTTCCAAAATGTCATCAAGGTTTTCCACCAATTTCGCGCCTTGTTTAATTAAAGCATGACAGCCTTTGCTGTGCGGATTGTCAATTGAACCGGGAATTGCCATTACTTCGCGCCCCATTTCCGCTGCCAGTCGTGCGGTAATCAGCGAACCCGATGCCAATGCCGCTTCTGCCACCAATACGGCTTGCGACAAACCAGCAATGATGCGGTTGCGGCGCGGAAAATTGCCGGCAATCGGGCGCGTTCCCAGCGGAAACTCGGAAAGAATCAAGCCTTTTTCAGCAATACGCTCCGCCAATTGCTTGTTGCGGGCGGGATAGACTCGATCAATGCCTGTTCCCCACACGGCGATGGTGCTGCCCTGCTCTGTTAATGCGCCTTCATGGGCGGCGGCATCGATACCGTCTGCCATGCCGGATACCACGCAAATACCGCGTGCAGACAGGGCACTGCCAAAATCGCGGGCAATGCGCATGGCTTGCGGAGTGGCATGGCGGCTGCCGACAACCGCAATTGCCGCATGATTCAGGCAGCTCAATTGTCCGCGTGCGAACAACAGCGGCGGCGGTGTCATTCCTTCACTCAATATTGCGGGATAGTCTTCGTCGCAAATCAGCAATAAACGGGCATTGTGGTGTTTCTCTTCCCACGCCAATGCCAAATCCGCCGCTTGTTTTGCCTCTGCGGATTGCCATGCCGCAGCTGCGTCTGCACGTTTAAAAAAAGGTTTTACTGCCGATAAACCCGCATTCAATGCCGCTTCGGCAGAACCGAAATGCTGCCACAAACGCAAAAATGTTTCTGCGCCGATGTATGGGGTGAGTGCCAATTGCAGGCAGGCATATTTTTCTTGGTGATTCATAACGCGGTTTCGTTTCAGGCAGCCTTTTATCTATTGGATTGTTTATTCATCGGATTCGATAAACAACCGCTCCATACGAAAACGCAGTGAACGGAAGCTGATGCCCAGTAATTTGGCGGCTTGAGTACGGTTGTGCCGAGTGTGTTTCAACGCGTTTTCGATAATGCGGCTTTCGACTTCATCAAGATAATCTTGAATGGATGTCAGCCCTAAGCGAAACTCCAAACCAATGTTTTCCATGGGTTCAGCAGCATCGGCATCATCAGCGGCACCGGTATTATCATTAACAAGCGCGGCAATTCTGCTGTTAATCTGCAAATCCGCCTCAGTAATCACGCCGTCTTGCGCCAATGCCGCGGCGCGTTCCAAGATATTTTCCAGCTCCCTGAAATTGCCGGGATAGCTGTACTGTAGCAGTTTTTGTTGCGCAGCAGGGCTGATGCTTAAGCGGCGCACCTCTTGATGTTTGCTCAATAATATATTGATGAATTCGGGCAGGTCTTCACGCATTTCACGCAGGGGCGGCATGGTAATTGATACCACATTTAAGCGGTAAAACAAATCTTGGCGAAAATGCCCCGCCGCTACTTGTGCCGCCAAATTTTTGTGGGTGGCGCAAATAATGCGCACGTCCACGGATTTTTCTTGGGCATCACCAATACGGCGAACAGCTTTTTCCTGAATGGCACGTAAAAGTTTTACTTGCATCTGCAATGGCAAATCCGCCACTTCATCTAAAAATAAAGTACCGCCGTGAGCGTGTTGAAAGAAACCCAAACGGTCGGTATCTGCACCGGTAAAACTGCCTTTTTTGTAGCCGAAAAATTCACTTTCCATTAGATTTTCGGGAATCGCACCGCAATTAACTGCCACAAACGGCTGTTCGTATCTTGGTGATAATTCATGAATACTGCGCGCCGCTTGCTCTTTGCCGCTGCCTGATTCACCGCCGATATACACAGGCACATGGCTGCATGCCAATTTACGCACCAACTGACGCACTTCTTCCATTAAAGGCGATTTACCCAAAAGACGCGGCAAATCCTGCCGTTGCTTTGTTTTTTGCACCGCATGGGTGTTGTCTGTTTTCAGGCTGTCTGAATGGTTTTCAGCAATTTCGGGCGGCTTTGGAGTATTTACTTTTTTAACAGAGGCGATGTTACTGTGAGACGCATCAACAGCAGATTTGGTATCGTGAATTTTAATGGCGGATTTAACCAAGCTGCGCAATTGCGCCAGGGTAATCGGTTTTTGCAAATAATCAAACGCACCGTTTTTTAAGGCTTGTACGGCTTGGTCGGCATTGCCGTGAGCGGTGATGACGGCAACGGGTACATCTAAGTCTTTTTCAGTGATGTAGTCCACCACTTCCAACCCCGAACCATCGGGCATGCGCATGTCGGTTAATACCAGAGAAAAACGGTGGTTATCCAACTGTTTTTTGGCTGCCTGAACGCCAACGGCGGTATAGACTGATAAACCCATTCTGGTGAGTGTCATTTCCATTAAGTCACGGATATCGGCTTCGTCGTCCACCACCAATACCGGTTGTGTTAATTGTGTTTTATTCATTATTTGCCCTTAGTAATACCAATACAAAGCCATTAATTTTCGGCTGATAATATAAATTACCTAAATTGGCATTCGCCAATTCTTGTGCGACGTATAAACCCAAACCGGTGCCGTTGGCAGCGGTGGTAAAAAACGGCTCAAACAAACGGTGTTGGTTTTCCGGCGGTACACCGCCGCCGTTGTCAATCACGCTGATTTGGATTTCATTGCCGCCGAGAAAATTAAAGTCCACGCGAATGGCTTGTGTGTCTTGCCGGCTGTGCCGCCAAGCGTTGTTCATTAAATTCCATAAAATTTGCTGCAAATGGTGGGGATCGCACCATGCAAACATGATTGGGTTTTCCATATCCAAGATGATGCAATCGGCAGCTTCCGGATTGATTAAAATAAATTCTTGATAAAAACGATCCCAAAATTCACGTAAATTAATGGCGTGTTTGCGGATTTTGTCCCGTTTATTCACTGTGCTGATGTCTTGCAGCATTTTATCAATACGCTCAATATTGTGTTCAATGATGCTGTTCAATTTCACCATTGACTCACTGCACGCTTCTTCATGCAATAAATCATTGGCATGACGAATGGCAGACATGGGATTGCGGATTTCATGCGCCAAATTAACCGTGAGCTGTCCCAAGGCACTCAACTTCACCGACATTGCCTCCTGATCCAGCTCAATTTGGCGGCGCATAAACAGCATCAGCAATAAATCTTCTTCAGCTTTGATTGTTCGGGTGCGAATACGCATGGATATCTTTTGAATATCCATATTGATTTCAAAATCTCGGTAGTGATGGTGCTTCCAATGCGCTTGCAAAGGGCAGAAAAGCTCGGAATTTTTATTAATACATAAGTCAGGGAAAAACGTTTGTGCCACACCGTTCAGCAGCCACACTTGATTGGCTTTGTCTATCACCACCACAGCTTCCTGCATATTGTTGAGTGCTTCTTCGGTAAGGTTGCGGAAACTTGCCAATACTTTCGATTGTGCTCGTAAAGTCTGCCGTGAACGCGCCACAAAATCAGCAATGTAGGAAGTGAGTGATGCCAGCAAAAATGAAGACGCCACCAGTACAAACAAACGAATCCAAGGGCGCAGATCGCCGAATATGCCCCCGGGCTGACCGCTGAAAAGCACAATGGTACTGACCGTCATCAACAGCGAAGCGTAACCTGCGTATAAAAAAGGATACCGTCCGTAGCTGATCAAGCACGATGTGGTAACAAAAGGCAATACCAAAATACCCAAATTACCGTACACGCCTGCTGCCATGTGCATCAGCCAAGCCACCATACTGATGTCCACCACAGCGACAACATTGGGCATGCTGTCTTGCTGCTGCTGCCAACGGGGTTCAATCAAGGAAAAAATGATGATGCCGCTGTAAATGAACGCCCAGACATAAAATTCGGCTTCATTGAGTACACCGACATTTCGCCACACGCCATTGTGATTGTCATTGGAAATTTGCTGCACCAATACTTGAAAAGTGAGCAGAGAAAACAACAAGCTGACTCGGGCAATATTGATTAAATTAAGCAGTTTATCAACGCCGTGTTGCCGATGCCAATTGGAGAGCGGCGGCATAATTTTCTTTCTTATTACAAAATTGATTTTATTCATGCAGCAAGCAATTGCCGCGTGGCATTACACTCAAAAAGCAATCATCAAAACCAATCAAACATTTGGTTGCATTTGGTATTTGTCTGAATTTTATCTCTAAGCAACTGTTTTCTGCACATAAATACGGCTTTTTATGCCGTTTTCTATCATAACAGGGCTTGATTGCTTCGGATTGCTGCGTAATGAAAAAGAAAGAAAGCAGTTTGGCTGTCTATTTCGGGTGCGGTCTTAAGCCTTAATCTTAAAAGTTATCCCGAGAATAAAACAACGCCTATTTCATTATTGCCATTCAAGTGCGGCAATCCACTGCTTTCAACTCAGTCTATTAAATGGATTGCCGCATCAGCATATCACTGCCTGATGATACACAGGCTGCCTGAACAAATTCCGCTTTATTTTATATTTTCAGCCAGCTGTGCTTGCCGGTATGCTTCTGCCATTTCTCTTTCACGGCGAGTGGTTTGGCGCATCATAAAATAATTGATACCAATAACCAGCGTGCCGACAATGGCAATAAAAATGGTTGCCAGTACATTCATTTGCGGATCTAAACCCAGTTTAATTTTGGAGAAAATCACCATAGGCAAAGTTGATGAACCGGGTCCGGAAAGGAAAGAAGTAATCACCAAGTCGTCCAGCGACAATGTAACCGCCAGCAGAAAACCGGAGGCAATTGCAGGCGCAATCATCGGCAAAGTAATCACGAAAAAGATTTTTAAAGGGCGCGCACCCAAATCTTTTGCCGCTTCCTCAATGGATTGATCCAATTCAAGCAAGCGTGAGCGAATAACCACAGTGGCATATGCCATACACAACGTGGTGTGCCCCAGCCAAATGGTGAAAAAGCCGCGCTCAAAATACAAGAAACTCAAGAAGCTGTCTTGCAGCAGCATTTGCACTTGAATAATCAGCAGCAGCATTGACAAGCCGGTAATCACATCAGGCATCACCATCGGTGCAGACACCATACCGGCAAATAAGGAACTGCCTTTGAAGCGTTTAATCCGCGCCAAAGCATAGCCTGCCAACGTACCCAACACCACCGCCGCAGTGGCAGACAATAAGGCAATGCGTATGGAAAGCCATGCCGCTTCCAGAATAACTTCATTTTTCAGCAGTGCGGCATACCATTTGACAGAGAAACCACCCCACACCGTTACCAATTTCGATTCGTTGAATGAGTAAATCACCAGCACAGCCAAAGGCAGATACAAAAAGGCAAAACCCAAAAACAGCATGGTTTTCAGAAACCATGAGAGCTTATTTTTATGCACGGTTTGCCCCTTCTTCGATTTCACGGGTTTCATAGCGGTGGAACAAAGCGATGGGAATCACCAGCAGCAACACCATAATCACCGCCACGGCAGATGCCAGCGGCCAGTTGTTTTGGTCAAAGAAGGCTTGCCACAACACTTTACCAATCATCAGGTTTTCCGGACCGCCCACCAATTCGGGAATCACAAATTCGCCCACTGCCGGAATGAACACCAGCATAGAACCGGCAATAATACCGGTTTTGGAAAGCGGCAGAGTAATGGTGAGAAACGCTTTAATCGGATGCGCACCCAAATCGGCAGCGGCTTCCAATAAGCGGTTGTCCAGCTTCACCAATTGGGTATAGAGCGGCAGCACCATAAACGGCAAATAGGCATACACCATCACCAGATTCAGCGAAAATGCGTTGTAAAACATATCAATCGGCGTGCCGATAATGCCCCATTTGAGCAAATAATTATTGATAATACCGTTATGCCCCAGCAAACTCATCCACGCATAGACCCGCAATAAAAATGAAGTCCAAAACGGCAGCATAATCGCCAGCAATAAACCATTGCGCCAGCTCTCAGGCGCACGTGAAATGGCATAAGCAATCGGATAGCCCAGCAATAAGCAGATAACCGTCGTGGAAAGTGCGGTTTTAATTGACAGCCAATAGGTGAGTAAATAAATGTTGTCGCCGCGCCCGCCGGTAAACATGTGCTTCAGCGAACCGAAAAAATCGTAAAAAATATCGGTATAGTTTTGATAGCTGATCAAGAGATTAATACGATTCATATCGCCGTCCACCGTATAAAGCGGCGTATAAGGCGGAATGGCAATGGCTTGCTCGGCAAAGCTGATTTTCAGCACAATAATAAACGGCACCAAAAACAGCACCAACAACCACACATACGGCACTGCCACCACCAAGCCTTGGTTGGGGCGGGCATTTTTGAGGCGGTTAAAATGAAACCAATTCATAGATTACTCCTGCCGATCAGCTGGTAAGCGGTGCGGCTTGGTTTTCCGGCCAATTGATGTAAACGGCGTCTTCCCATGTGGGCTGCTCCAAACCATTGAGTTCCCAGAATGACGACAAGACTTGGCTTTTGATGATTTTGCCCGACGGCAAACGAATATGGAAAATGGCAAAACTGCCCAAATAGGCGATTTCTTTCACCGTGCCTTCTGCCCAATTGTATTCACCCAGATGTGCCGGTTTTTCTTTATACAAATTGATGTCTTCAGGACGAATCGACAGCCAAATGTCTTGGTCTTCCGGTCCGGTAATACCGTGCCCCAGCCGCACCGGATTTTGTAAATCCGGGCAGGAAATAATCACGTGGTCGGCATTGTCTTCCACCACTTCACCGGGAATAATATTGGTTTCACCGATAAATTCAGCGGTAAAACGGCTGTTGGGATAATCGTAAATATCGCTGGGCGTACCAACTTGTTTCAGCTGCCCTTCCGACATAATGGCAATGCGGGTTGCCATGGTCATCGCTTCTTCTTGGTCGTGGGTTACCATAATGCAGGTTGCACCCACTTGTTCCAGCGTATTCACCAATTCCAGTTGGGTTTGCTGGCGCAATTTTTTATCCAGCGCACCCAAAGGCTCATCAAGCAATAATAATTTCGGGCGTTTTGCCAAGCTGCGCGCCAAAGCCACGCGCTGTTGCTGCCCACCTGATAATTGGTGCGGTTTGCGTTTGGCGTAGCGCACCATTTGCACCAAGCGCAGCATTTCTTCCACCCGCGCATTAATTTCATCTTTGGGCAATTTATCTTGTTTCAGCCCAAACGCAATGTTCTGCTCCACACTCATGTGCGGAAACAATGCGTAACTTTGAAACATCATGTTAATCGGGCGGTCATACGGCTGTAATTTAGTGATGTCTTGCCCGTCCAAGATAATGTGTCCCTGCGTTGGCGTTTCCATGCCCGCCAGCATACGCAACAAAGTGGATTTACCGCTGCCGGAGCTGCCAAGCAAAGCAAAAATCTCATGCTTATCAATATTGAGATTGACATGATCAACGGCATAGTTGTCGCCGAATGTTTTGACGACGTCTTTAATTTGCAGATAGGGAACGGCTGTATCAGCAGGTTTGGGCGCAATGATGTCGCTCATAAGGATGCGTACTCCAAAAAATCAATCTCAGCAATTAATAAATCCAACAGGACTCTTCGCTTCAGCCGCTGTTTCAGGCAGCCTCAGCACAACAGTGGCGCAAAGGCGAATTGTATGCAAGCGCAGAAGATAGGGCAATGAATAAGAGGAAATTTTCAAAGAAAATGAGCAAATCCGTAAAGGAATGTTGTTTTTCAGAATAAATATCGGTTTGATGAAGCAGCGCGGTAATAATATTTAAACTCCTGCAATTTACGCAGATAACACGCTCATTTATCAACAAAATAAATTTCCACATCATCAATGGTTCAACGGCTGCGTTTTGGCTTTCAGGCTGCCTGAATAACACACAGGAAAGCTTGTTCCCGCTCGGCAAAATTTAATATCGGCGAAATAAAGAATAATTAAACCGACCCAATCACGCCTTGCTGTGTGCCAATACCAACATCTCGGCAGCATGCCGGCGAGTGGTTGCCGTAATGGTTTCGCCGCCAAGCATACGGGCAATTTCATCAATGCGTTCATCTTCATTCAACACCTGAATACTGCTTACGGTGTGATCGGCATTGCTGTGTTTTTGTACGCGCCAATGCTGTTCACCGCAAGACGCCACTTGCGGCAAATGGGTTACTGCCAGCACTTGCCGATTTTGTCCCAACCCGCGCAAAGCCTTGCCGACGACTTCCGCCACCGCACCACCCACGCCGGAATCCACTTCATCGAAAATCAATGTCGGCGCATGGTTGTATTGGCTGGCAGTCATTTGCAGTGCCAAGCTGATGCGCGCCAATTCACCGCCGGAAGCCACTTTATTCATCGGGCGCAAAATTTGCCCTTTATTAACGGCGACTTGGTATTGCACGTGTTCAACACCGTGGGCGGTCGGTGTACTCTCACTCAATTCAATGTGAAACTGCGCGTCTTTCATTGCCAAGCTGTGCATGTGATCGGCGGTTTCAGCAGCAAGCTGTTTCGCGCCGCTTTTGCGTTTGGCAGAAAGTTTTTCGGCGGCAATTTTGTAAGCAGCTTCCGCTTCAGTACAATTTTTTGCCAATAAATCCAAATCGGCGGCAGCGGTTAATTCATTTAAAGCCGTTTCAATTTCAGCAAGTTTGGCAGACAGCAAAGGCGGTTCAACACGGTATTTACGCGCCATGCCCATGATGTCGGCCATGCGCTCCGTTTGCTCCGCCAGTAAATTTTCATCGATTTCAACGTTGGCTGCCATGGTGTGCATATTGCTGCTGACTTCGCTCAATTCGGCATCAACAGAATCCAATAGCTCAATACTTTCGGCAACCGACGGCACGATTTTGAGTAATGACACCAAACACTGGCGGCTGCGGTAAACCAAGGTTTGCAAGCCGTCATCGCCGTCAATCAGGCTGCCAACCTCTTCGGCTGCCTGAAGCACATCGGCGGCGTGTGCCAAAATATCGTGGCTTTGGCTTAATTCATTCCATTCATTGGGCTTAATATGGAGTGCCGATAATTCGTCGTATTGCCATTGCAAGCGATCACGCTCGGTTGCCAATGTTTCGGCTTGGTTTTGGGCGGTTTCCCATGTTTTTTTGGCACTTTGCCATTGACGAAACGCATCGCGCACGGCGTCGGCTTCGTTTTGTGCATTGGCAAAAGCATCGAGTAAATCGCGCTGTGCCGCTTCATTGTTTAAAGAATGGTGGGTGTTTTGTCCGTGAATATCGATGAGTAACTCACCGATTTGTTTCAGCTGTGCCAGCGTAACAGCTTGATTATTCAAAAAACTTCGGCTTTTTCCTTTGTTATCAATAACTCGGCGAATACTCAATTCACCGTCTTCTTCCGTCAAAAAACCTTGTTCGCACAGCAAGGTGTGTACGGCGGGGCTGTCGCTCAAATCAAATAAAGCAGACAGCTGCGCTTCTTTCGCGCCTTGGCGAATTTGGCTGTAGTCGGCTTTGTCACCCAACAGCAAGCCAACAGCATCTAAAGTAATCGACTTACCGGCACCGGTTTCACCGGTTAATACAGTAAACCCGCTTTGGAAGTTAAGATTGAGGTGATCCACCAGTACAAAATCACGCAAAGACAACGCCAGTAACATATTCTTGCCTCTCGAAATTCTTGAAATCACGCATAAACACGGATAAATAAACGGCGGTATTCGCCACTGTTTTCAGACAGCCTTATATGCTACCCTATTTTGACTGCAATTTGTTTCACTGCAAACCTGCCTGAAACGATTGCACCATTGATTTTATTGCAAACAAAAAGCGGCAATCCACAATTTACCGCACAAACATTTTAAAAACCGTTTGCAGCACCATATCATCAATGCACCCAAAACAACGGCTGTTTTTAACACCCTCTGTAAGAAATCCCAGCGTTGTTTACAGTATTTATAGGAAAATACTGCAATGAACATTCATAAAAGAACCCGTTTACTGCCCTATCAGCGTCAAGAAATTTGGCGGCTTTATACAGAAGAAAATATCCGCGTTTCTGATTTGGCGGCTACCTATTGCGTCAGCAGACCCACCATCTATAAAGTCTTGAAAGAAGCGCGGTTACAGGTATTCATGCCTAAAAACAGCACTAACCGCCGCTTCAAGCAAGTTCGTTACGGCATGAAGCGTTTGGCAAAAGTAGAAAAAGCCATTCAAGACAAGCTCAAAGCGCAGGCGCAGCGGT
>NZ_JQKE01000033.1 GCF_000745895.1 Stenoxybacter acetivorans DSM 19021
AATACCCAATACCCAATACCCAATACCCAATACCCAATACCCAATACCCAATACCCAATACCCAATACCCAATACCCAATACCCAATACCCAATATACTGTAGATATTATTATAACACTTCGTGCTCATTCTGAATATGATATTCTATCCAGATTGAAATTGAGGGCAGAATATACATTACCTGACAATTTTCAGTTTGTCATTATTGATTATGGTTCTCAGCATGATGATGCCGAATCAATAAAACGAATATGTGATGAAAATGGTTTTCCATACCATTATGTTGATTCAAGTTCTCAAATATGGAATATATCAAAAGCTCGGAATATTGGGGTTCTTAAATCGCAAGCCGATTTTATTATTATTGAAGATTTAGATGTATTTTCATGCAAAGATTTTTACCAAAAAATAAAATTACAAATTGATTCTCTTTTAATTAACAAAAACTGGAAATTTTTTGCTATTCCTGTTGCTTACTTATCAGAACAAAAATCATCAACGATAACTGCTCTTTTAGATGAACCAGAATACAATGATTTAATTTCTGATATTTTTGATGAATTTGATTCAGAGACAATAGAGTTTTTCGCCCCGACTTCTTCTTATTTAGTGTGCAGCAGGGATTTGATATTGTCTGTTGGCGGATATGATGAATCTTTTGAGGGTTGGGGGCTGGAAGACAGTGATTTTGCTTTAAAATTATTAACAAAAGCCAATATCGAAAAACCAAGGGATTTTTACCGGCTGATTACAAAAAAATATTCTGAACAGGTATCTTGGATTGGATACAGATCTTTATACAGGATTTTTGCAGATATTTGTGCTTTAAAAGGAATTTATGGTTTTCATATATGGCATCCCATACGAGCAGAAAGAAACGATGCTATTCGTAAACGTAATTTATCCATTGCAACAGGAAATGCAGAATATTATCAAAATAAAAAAACTGAATTCATTCCTCTAAGGGATAGCGATGCAGAATCAACCTTATTTTTAAGCTTAAATCCACATTCATTTAATGAAGGTATTTTTTGCTTGTTTAAAAATCCTGTGTATATTGAGTACAGCACTATATCACCAGATAATATTGATGGTATCATTAAAGAATATAAAATAAAAAATATTATTTTTAATAATCCATATGGCAATGAGCAGATAAAAAATCTTTATACAATTTTTAAGAAAAAAGGAATGGATTGTTACGTTGTTGAAAGAGGTGCATTGCCTTTTTCAATTTGTATTGATAAAGATGGATTTTGTGCTGAAAGTCAGTCATACCAATATGATAATTGGAGAGATATTAATATAGAAGGTGAAAAAAAAGAAAAAACAGTAGAATATATTAATAATTTCAAATTATCAGTAAATAGTTTAGAGCCTCAGCCAGATCAAATAGGTGGGAACGGTATAAAAAAACGATTAAACATAGGTGAAAAAACAAAAATTTTATTTATTGCTCTGCAATCTCCATCGGATACAACCACAAATTATTTTTGTGGAAAAATAGGCAGTTATGATAATTTTATCAATGAAATAGCAAAGTTACCGACAATACTGAATGGTTGGAGAATAATTTATAAAAATCATCCTTTAACAATTGATAAAGTTGTTATTGAGGGGGCTGTTTGTGTTGATAAATACCACATTAACGACATTTTAGAAGCAAGTGATGCTGTAACGCTAATAAACAGTGGTGTTGGTGTGTTATCTGTTATTTATAATAAACCTGTTTATTTTTTTGGACAAGTCTTTTATGCGTGTAATGGATTAAATAATTTGGTTTATGATGCTGAGGATTTGACTGATCAATTAATCAATAATCCGATTAAATTTGATGAAAATATTGCAATTAAATTTATTTCATTTTTAATCAATGACTTTTATTCTTTCGCTACATGGAATAGAAAAGAAAGGAAATACACTGATAAGGCAAATTTGAGTATTTCAGAAAATATAAGATATGATATTGTTCGAGTATGGGATAAAGATAAAAAAACAAAAAAAGAAATTTTTATAGATAATTCACCCATCATAAATTTGAAACAAAGTATTCTTTTTGATAGATACCGTTTAGATGATTTTATTTATAATAAAAATAAAACCGGCAATGTAAATTCCACCGGAAATTTAAATTCATTAAATTATAGATCGTCTGCTAAAAATAGCTCATCGATTAGAAGAAAACTTTTAAAACTAAAAAATAATCCATATTTATTCTTTTACGATTTTTTTAGGAAAAAAATCTTGAAAAAAGATCTTCAATAATTTATTGTCAATTAATAACGTACTCTAAGAGAATAACCTTGCTGCAAGTTATCGAAAAATCAGATTTAAAGCGATTGAGCTAAGCTGAAAATGGCACGCCGCCATTTTGTAAAACAACAGTCAGCGGCTTGTTTTTGTTAAGAAATAGTGTTTAAAGCCCGAATAGATGCAAGGTGAATGCTGAACCAATATATGCCATTGTTTTTGCATGCTTTACTTAGGCATCATTGAGCATAAATTCTTGTTATTTTATGGTGGCAGCGTGTTATTAAAATACCCCAAAAATAATTATTTATACTTATATATTGTTTGGATGCTTTTTGCTAAAAGTAAATACATTAAAAAATAATTAACCGCAAACACGGAGCATCAGGATTACTCATGAAATTTTTCAGGCAGCCTTTGTGGCAAATGGCATTTCGCCCTTGTTATTTACTGGCATCATTGTTCGGTGCAGTCTGTATTTTGGTTTGGGGCATGGGTTATACAACGGGATTGGGCTATATCGGCAATACCGCATTGCCTGTTTATTTGTGGCATGCACATGAAATGATTTGGGGCTATGCCGGTCTGGTGATAACGGGTTTTTTGCTCACGGCGGTGGCGACTTGGACGGGTCAGCCGCCTTTGCGCGGCGGTGCATTGGTATTGCTGGCGGGGTTGTGGCTGATTGAGCGGGTGTGTGTGCTGTTTCCCGCTGCTGTTTATTGGGGTGGCATTGTGGGCAATGTGTTTTTTTTACTGGCGGCATGGTTTTTATTTTTGCCGATATGGCGCAGCGGCAATAAGCGCAATTATATCGTGGTGCTTGCTTTGCTGTTGTTTGCGGTGAACCACGCTTGGTTTCATTGGCAGCTGGCACACCATCATTTAATCACAATCCGAACAGGGTTGTGGGCGGGTTTGATTGTGGTGTCTGGTTTTATTGGCTTGATTGGCTTGCGCGTGATTCCGTTTTTTACTGCGCGCCGTTTGAATATTCCGCAAGTACCGATTTCGCCCTTATTCGGATTGAGTGCAATGGTGCTGCCAATGTGCATGGCGGTGAATTTGTTGTTTTTTCCGCAGTGGTTGGGATTGACAATGATTGCGGGTGCGGCAAGCGGTGTGATTAATTTGATACAAGTGGTACGCATTTGGCATCGCAATGTATTGAGGGAACCCTTGTTGTGGGTTTTGTTTGTCGGCTTTACTGCCTGTGCCTTGGGTTTGCTGGTGTTTGGTATCGGTTTATATCAGCCGATGGCGTGGTCAGGCATGGTGAGCGCGGGTGTGCATTTGATTGCGGTTGGCGGCATTGGCTTATTGACCTTGGGCATGATGGCGCGCACCGCTTTGGGACACACCGGCCGCCCGATGCGTGCGGTTGTGCCGATACCGTTGGCATTTGGCTTGATGATTTTGGCAGCCTTATTGCGTATTGTTGCCGCGTGGGCTTCAGGCAGTCTGTTTTCAGGGCTGATTGCCGTGTCTGCATTGCTGTTTGCACTCTCATTATTTTTATTCGCTTGGCGTTACACGCCGTGGCTGCTGCAAGCCCGTGCCGATGGGCGGGCAGGGTGATGATGTGGTTTACTAAAGATAATAATTGAAAATGAATAAAGCAATTTGGATCAAGGGATTATTGTTTTCAGGCAGCCTGATAATACACAGGCTGCCTGAAAACAGATTGGCAATCTGCTTTAAAAATCATTCGGTATTAAAAAGCGGATTGACACAATCATTTTTCAGCGGACTATTTATTTCCCAATACGATATTCATCGGCTAGAATAAACGCCTCTCTTCAAAGCCTTGAGCTCAACGGAACCCGCACAATGAGCAGTACAAATCCCGCCCCGCGTATTCGCGAAATTCCCTACAACTATACTTCTTATTCCGACCGCGAAATTGTGATTCGCTTATTGAACGCGGCGGCGTGGGATACGCTGCAAGACTTGCGCAGTCAGCGGCGCACAGGGCGTTCGGCGCGAATGTTGTTTGAAGTGCTGGGGGATATTTGGGCGGTGAATCGCAATCCGTATTTAATGGACGATTTACTGGCGCACCCGCCGCGCCAAGCGGCATTGGTGAAAGAAATGCGCCACCGTTTGCACGAAATTCAAAAACGGCGCGACAACAATACACAAGTCGGTTCTTTGCTTCAGGCAGCCGAAACCGCGGTTGATATTTTTGAGCGCGGCTTTGAGAAAACCCGCACCAAACGCGAACAAGTGTTGAAGCGGTTGTCGAAAATTACCCATAAAGACAATATATTATTTGATGGTTTGGCGCGAGTAAGCCATGTAACCGATGCCACCGACTGGCGCGTGGAATACCCGTTTGTGGTGATTGTGCCTGACAACGAAGCCGAAATCGCGCCTTTGGTACGTGCCTTGATTGAGTTGGAATTGCCGATTATTCCGCGCGGCGGTGGCACGGGCTACACTGGCGGTGCTGTGCCTTTGGACGCAATGAGTGCCGTCATTAACACTGAAAAACTGGATAAACACCAAGGTGTGCAATGGGTGCAGCTGCCGGGATTGGAAAGCGAACGCCCGATTATTGTCTGCGGCGCGGGCGTGGTTACGCGGCGGGTAGAAGAAACCGCCGCTGCTGCCAAACTGGTGTTTGCCGTTGATCCGACTTCTGCTGATGCTTCCTGTGTGGGCGGCAATGTGGCAATGAATGCGGGCGGCAAAAAAGCGGTATTGTGGGGAACGGCACTCGATAATTTGGCGTGGTGGCAAATGGTGAACCCGCAAGGCGAATGGCTGCGGATTGAACGGGTGTGCCACAATTTCGGCAAAATTCACGATGAAAAAACCGCGCTGTTTGACGTGCATACGCTGAGCGGCGACGGCAAGCGCATTGTTAAAACCGAACGGCTGAAAATCGACGGCTCGCGTTTTCGTAAAGTGGGTTTGGGCAAAGATGTTACTGATAAATTCTTGGCAGGTTTGCCGGGTGTACAAAAAGAAGGCACAGACGGCATCATCACCAGCGTGGCTTTTGTGCTGCACACCATGCCCAAACACACACGTACCGTGTGTATGGAATTTTTCGGTACGGTTGCCAACGCCACACCGGCGATTGTGGAAGTGCGCGATTATTTATTGGGGCACGGCAGCGTTAAACTGGCGGGCTTGGAACATTTAGACTGGCGTTATGTTCGTGCGGTGGGCTATGCCACCAAAGCAGCGGGCAAAGGCCGCCCGAAAATGGTGTTGCTGGCTGATGTTGTATCAGACGATGAAGCTGCCGTTCAGGCAGCCGCCGAGCGCATTGTGCGCTTGGCAAACGCCAGAAACGGCGAGGGTTTTATTGCGGCAACACCTGAAGCACGGAAAACTTTCTGGCTCGACCGTTCGCGCACTGCCGCCATTGCCAAGCACACCAATGCCTTTAAAATCAATGAAGATGTTGTTATTCCGCTGGAACGGCTGGGCGAATATTCCGACGGCATTGAACGCATTAATATTGAATTATCAATACGCAATAAACTTGCCCTGTGCCGTGCTTTGCGTGAATACCTGCCCACAAAATTGCCTCTGGACAAAATGGGTACGGATTTGCCCGGCAAAGAATTATTGGGTGAACGCAAACAACATGCTTTAAACCACGTTGAAGCGGTTACCGAACGCTGGCAATGGTTGCTGGATAACTTGGACGCACCGCTTGCCGATTATTTGGCACGTTTTCCGCAAAAATGGGAAGACGATGCCCCCGTTGGCAATGACAGCTGTTTTATTGCCATGCGCGATTTTCGCCTGCGCGTGTCGGTGAAGCGTGATGTGATGCAGCCCTTATCTGAGGTTTTCAGCGGCAAAACCGACACCTTGATTTTGCAGCAATTGGCAAAAATTCACGCTCAAGTGGTGCGCTCACGTGTGTTTGTCGCTTTGCACATGCACGCGGGCGACGGCAATGTTCACACCAATATTCCCGTTAATTCAGACGATTACGACATGCTGCAAACCGCCCACCAAGCAGTGGTGCGGATTATGGGCATTGCCCGCAGTTTAAACGGCGTGATTTCCGGTGAGCACGGCATCGGCATCACCAAACTGGAATTCCTCACCGATGCGGAAATGCAGCCGTTTTGGGACTACAAACGAAAAATTGACCCCAAAGGTTGGTTTAACCGCGGCAAACTCATGCCCGGTGCGACTTTGGAAGCTGCCTACACGCCTTCGTTTGAACTTTTGGGCGTGGAATCACTGATTATGGAGCAATCCGATTTGGGCGATATTGCCCATGCCGTCAAAGATTGTCTGCGTTGCGGCAAATGTAAACCCGTGTGTTCCACCCATGTGCCGCGCGCCAATTTGCTCTACAGCCCGCGCAATAAAATTTTGGGTGTGGGTTTACTCACCGAAGCGTTTTTGTACGAGGAACAAACCCGCCGCGGCGTGTCGCTGAAGCACTTTGCCGAATTAAACGATGTTGCCGACCATTGCACCGTATGTCATCGCTGTGCCAAGCCTTGTCCTGTGAACATTGATTTTGGCGATGTTACGGTTGCCATACGCAACTATCTGCGCAAAAGCGGCAAAAAACGCTTTAATCCGGCGGTATTTATGGGCATGGCTCTGCTCAACGCCAAAGATCCCAATACCATTAAAATTTTGCACGCAGGGGTTATTCGCGCCGGATTTAAGCTGCAAAACTGGGGTTATCGCCTTGGCAAGCATTTTGGTTTGGGCTACCTGAAAAAACAAAAAGCCGCACCGCGCGCTACCGTTGGCGAGCCGAAGATTAAAGAACAAGTGGTTCACTTCATCAACCGCCCTTTGCCGCGCCATGTGCCGATTAAAACCGCCCGAGCATTGCTCAACATTGAAGACAGCAAAACCATTCCGATTATCCGCAACCCTGCCATTGCAGAAGAAGCCGAAGCAGTGTTCTATTTTCCCGGCTGCGGTTCGGAACGTCTGTTCAGTCAAGTTGGATTGGCAACCCAAGCCATGCTTTGGCATGCCGGTGCACAAACCGTATTGCCGCCCGGCTACCTCTGCTGTGGCTACCCGCAAACCGCCGGCGGCAATCACGATAAAGGCAATCAAATCACCACCGAAAACCGTGTCTTATTCCACCGCGTTGCCAATACTTTGAATTATTTGGACATTAAAACAGTGGTGGTCAGCTGCGGTACGTGTTATGACCAATTGGCGGATTATCAGTTTGATAAAATTTTCCCCGGTTGCCGCGTTGTTGATATTCATGAATATTTGTTGGAAAAAGGCATACGGCTGAATGGTGTTCAAGGCCGTCAATACCTCTATCACGACCCTTGCCACAGCCCGATTAAAACCACCCAGCCGATTAAAGTGGTTAATGAACTCATTGGTCAAAAAGTGGTATTGAGTGATCGCTGTTGCGGCGAATCCGGCATGTTTGCCGTTAATCGCCCCGATATTGCCACGCAAGTGCGCTTTCGCAAAATGGAAGAAATTGAAAAAGGCAAAGCACAGCTGCCGGCGGGCGAACCCGTTAAAATGCTTACCACTTGCCCTGCTTGTTTACAAGGTTTAAGCCGTTACGAAGACGATGCCGGCATCGGTGCAGATTATGTGGTTATCGAAATGGCAAAACAAATTTTGGGCGAAAATTGGCAAGATGAATTTATTGAGAAAGCCAATAATGGCGGGATTGAAAGAGTATTGCTGTGAAATTTGCGTGAGAAACGGATAAAAGGCTGCCTGAGACGGAAACAGAAATGGAAACGGTTGTTATGGTGTGTTGGTGATTGCCTGTTTTTTTAAGCCGCTAACGTGTTTTTTACCAATAAACTGTGCGTATTTTGAGTTTACCGATGCCGTATCCGCACGCATTTTTTTCTAAAAGTATTTTACCCGTTATAATCTATAATCATAATCCAAAAAGTATGCCGTGTGCCGGCGGTTAAAAATTGGCATGATTAGGCAAGTGCGTGTTTGTGCCTTGCCGAACCGATTGATGAATGACTCAAATGACTTCAGAAGGAATAAACTGTGGCAAAAATTATTGTGGTAACGTCAGGTAAAGGCGGCGTGGGCAAAACCACCACCAGTGCCAGCATTGCGGCGGGCTTGGCTTTGCGGGGACACAAAACCGCGGTGATTGATTTTGATGTGGGCCTGCGTAACTTGGATTTAATTATGGGCTGCGAGCGGCGCGTGGTCTATGACTTAATCAATGTGATTCAGGAAGAAGCCACGCTGAATCAAGCCTTAATTAAAGACAAACACTCAGAAAATCTCTATATCATGCCCGCGTCGCAAACCCGTGATAAAGACGCGCTTACTCGCGATGGCGTGGAAAAAGTATTGAAAGAATTAACCGAAACCATGGGTTTTGAATATGTGGTGTGTGATTCGCCCGCCGGCATTGAAAAGGGTGCAATGATGGCACTGTATTTTGCCGATGAAGCGGTGGTAACCACCAATCCGGAAGTGTCCAGTGTGCGCGATTCAGATCGGATTTTGGGTATTTTGGCGAGCAAATCGCGCCGAGCCGAGCAAGGTTTGCCGCCGGTAAAAGAACATTTGCTGATTAATCGCTATTCACCCGAGCGCGTGGAAAAAGGTGAAATGCTGTCGGTGGACGATATTTGCGACATTCTGCGTGTGCCGCTCATCGGCGTTATTCCCGAATCTGAAAATGTATTGCAAGCGTCCAATGCGGGTACACCGGTGATTTTGGTGGAAGGATCAACCGCCGCCGAGGCTTATAAAGACGTGGTGGCACGTTTGCTGGGCGAAGACCGACCCATTCGTTTTTTGGATGTGGAGAAAAAAGGCTTCCTGAAACGTTTGCTCGGAGGTTAAATCCATGTCTTTAATTGATTTTTTGTTTGGCAAGAAAACCGCCAGTGCGCAAATCGCCCGCGATCGTTTGCAAATCATCATTGCTCAAGAGCGCGGCGGCGGCAACACTGCACCGGATTATTTACCTACTTTGCAAAAAGAATTATTGCAGGTGCTGTCTAAATATGTACCGGTGTCTTTAGATGACATTCGCATTTCACATGAACAGCAAGGCGGTGTAGATGTGTTGGAACTCAACATTACCCTGCCTGATTTTGGCAAAGACACAACAAAAAAGGCAGATTCATGACCTTAACCGAATTGCGGTATATTGTTGCGGTGGCACACGAGAAACATTTCGGCAGAGCCGCTCAGCGTTGTTTTGTGAGCCAGCCCACCTTATCCATTGCCATTAAAAAGCTGGAAGAAGAACTGGGAATTGTGCTGTTTGACCGCAGCAGTGCGGAAATTCACACCACGATTGCCGGCGAGCGCATTGTTACACAGGCAAAAAAAGTGCTTGATGAAGCAGAGCAAATTAAATTTTTGGCAAATGAAGAGCGCAATGAATTAGACGGCTTATTCCGGCTGGGTCTAATTTTTACGGTTGCGCCTTATTTGCTGCCCAAACTCGTTTTGGCGTTGCGTGAAATTGCGCCGGATATGCCTTTGCAGCTGGAAGAAAATTACACCAGCGTATTGGCGGATTTGCTCAAACGCGGTGAATTAGATGCAGCCGTATTGGCGGATCCTTTTTCAGAGAGCGGTTTGGAAGTTTGGCCTTTGTATGATGAACCGTTTTTTGTGATTGTCCCCAAAGGGCATCCTTTTGAAGAGCTTGATGCCATCAGTGCCAAAGATCTGGCACAAGAGCGCGTGCTGTTGCTGACTGAAGCCAATTGTATGCGCGACAACGTGCTTGCCGGCTGCATTGAATTGGCGCAGCAGCAAAAAATTCAAGGCTTGGCAAATACCATACAAGGCAGTTCAATCAACACGGTACGCCACATGGTGGCAAGCGGTTTGGGCATCAGCGTCTTGCCCGCCACCGCGCTGACTGAAAATGACCACATGCTGTTCAGTATCGTGCCGTTTGAGCCGCCTGTGCCGCAGCGGCGTATTGTACTGGCAAGCCGCCGCCATTTCGTGCGTCCGCAAGCCTTAACGGCGATTCGGAGTGCCATTGGTTTGTCCAAATTGGCGGGTGTGCGCTTTGTGAAAGATTTATGAGCAGTCGTTCCGCCTTGCCGGAAGCCATGCCGTTCGACCTTTCAGGCTGCCTGAAAAATCTGCCCACATTGCCCGGCGTGTATCGTTTTTCCGATGCTGACGGCAAAGTATTGTATGTGGGCAAAGCGGTAAATTTAAAACGCCGCGTCAGCAGCTATTTTCAAAAAAGCAATTTATCGCCGCGCATTCAGCTGATGGTGAAACAAGTTGCCAAAATCGAAACCACAGTTACCCGCTCCGAAGCGGAAGCCTTGATTTTGGAAAACAATTTCATTAAAGAAATGTCGCCGAAATACAACATTTTATTTCGCGATGATAAAAGCTATCCTTATCTCATGCTCAGCGGCCATGCTTTTCCGCAAATGGCGTATTACCGAGGCTCTCTGAAAAAGCCGAACCAGTATTTCGGTCCTTATCCCAACGGCTATGCCGTGCGCGACAGTATTCAAATTTTGCAAAAAGTATTTCGTTTGCGCACCTGTGAAGACAGCGTGTTTGAACACCGCAACCGCGCCTGTTTGCTGTATCAAATCCGCCGCTGTTCCGGTCCTTGCAACGGACACATCAGCGAAGACGATTACCGCGACAGCGTTCGCCAAGCAGCAGCGTTTCTCAACGGTAAAACCGATGAATTGAGTGTTACTTTGCGTTACAAAATGCAGCAAGCTGCTGACGCACTGCATTTTGAAGCGGCAGCCCAATACCGCGATCAATTGCAAGCCCTGGGTTTGGTGCAATCGCAGCAATTTATTGACAGCAACAGCCCCAACAGCCGCAATATTGACATACTCGCGCTGGCAGGCACGGGTGATACTGTGTGCATTCATTGGGTGAGCATACGCGGCGGACGGCACGTTGGCGACAAAAGTTTTTTCCCCGACACCCGTTTTCAATTAACAGAAAATCTGAACAGCTACGGCGAAGCCTTTGCCGCGCAGCATTATTTGGGCAAAACCAAGCCCGAGATTATCATCAGTAACTTCAAACTGTCTGAAAGTTTGAAAATCGCTCTGATTGAAGACAATGGCAAAAATATTCAATTTGTGAACCAAACCAGCGGTGAGCGGCGGGTGTGGTTAAAAATGGCACAGCATAACGCTGAATTGGCAATCACCCAACGCCAGCAGCAACAGCACAGTCAGCAACAACGTTTGGATGCTCTGGCGGAGTTGTTGCAATTGAACGCCGACGAATTAAACCGCATTGAGTGCTTTGACATCAGCCACACCCAAGGTGAAGCCACTGTGGCTTCATGCGTGGTGTATGAAAACGAAGCCATGCAGCCCAAGCAATACCGCCGTTTCAATATCCAAACCGCGAAAGCAGGCGATGACTACGCAGCCATGCGCGAAGTGCTGACCCGCCGTTACGGCAAATTGACGGCAGGTGATGACAGCATCGGCAAAATGCCCGACTTGGTGCTGATTGACGGTGGCAAAGGGCAGGTGCGTATGGCACAGGAAGTGTGGCAGGAATTGGGCATACAATTGCCCATTGTCGGCATCGCCAAAGGACCGGAGCGAAAAGCCGGTTTGGAAGAGCTGATTATTCCGCATTTGGGTATGGTTACTTCTTTGCTGCCGCACCATTCCGCCTTGCATTTACTTCAAACCATACGCGATGAATCACATCGTTTCGCCATCAGCGGGCATCGCAATAAACGCGGCAAAGCCCGTGTTACTTCCACCCTCAACGACATACCCGGCATCGGTGCAAAACGCCGCGCCGCCTTGCTCACCCGTTTTGGCGGTTTGCGCGGCATCATGGCAGCCGGTGCGGAGGATTTAAGTCAAGTGGAAGGCATCAGCCGTCAATTGGCAGAAAAAATTTATGAGATTTTGCATCATTGATGATTTTCAGGCAGCCTGTAAAGTAGCAGGGCTGCCTGAAAGGGTATTGATAACAAAGTGAGAAATGTAATAATAATGCTCAATAACGCACACATGCAATCATGATAAATTTTTTGTGAATAATGCGGCAATTTGCTGTTTATGGCAGATTGCCGCGTTGGTTTGTGTGCGTGCTTATATCAATGATTGATACAGGCAGCTACAGAGTTACAGCCAGCCCAGCAGCGGCCAATAGACCAAAGCCATCACCAGCATCAGTAAATAACCGATTATGGTAACCACGATACCCACTTTGGCAAATTCTTTAGCGGTGAATGTGTCCGTACCCAAACACACCATGTTTTGCGGCGCGTTAATCGGCAGGATAAAGCCATAGCTCACCACAAAACCCAGCAGCATACTTAAACCCAGTTGTACATCAGGCGTCAATGCCGTATTGGTTGCGCCGATGGTATGCAGCATCACAATCATAATCGGCATAAACAGCGAACACAGCGCGGTGGCACTGGCAAAACCCAAGTGGATAATGATGAGAAATGCTGCCAAAACAGCAAAAATCATAAACGGACTCATCGCTTCCAAACCGGCACTGTGGACAATCCAATCGCCCATCCATTTGCCCGCGCCGGTTCTCAGCAATGCTGTTCCCAAGCTGATGCCCGCACCAAATACCAAAATGGTTCCCCACGGCGCACGTTTTTGTACTTCTTTCCAGTTAATCACACCAATGCCCGGTATCATTAAAATTGCCAAGCCGACAGCAGTGGAAGTGGTGGTGTCAATATTGTGCAGTTTACCGCCGGTTGCCCAGAAAAACAGCAGGGTAATCATCACAATCAGCAAGCGCAATTGTGCGCCGGGCATCGGCCCCAGACCTTTCAATTCTTTTTCTACAGCTTCTTTACCGCCCGGTACATTGTCTGCTTCCGGCGGCAGCATTTTCAGTATCACAAAAAACAGCACGACCGACATAATCACAGACCACGGTGCACCGGCTTTCAGCCAATCAAGCCACGACACCCGTGAACCGATAATATTGTCCATAAAGCCGACAGTGAGTAAATTTTGTGCGGCAGAAGTTTGAATACCCACATTCCACACGCTGGTTGCCTGAGCCACCATAATCATGATGCCTACGGCAATGCGTGAGCGGTTATCCACGCCGTAAGCGGCGATAATACCGGTCATAATCGGCACAATACACGCCACGCGTGCAGTGGCACTGGGCACAAAGAAACTCAAAATAATGGTTACCACAATGACACCGATTAAAATGCGTTTGGTGCTGGTGCCGATGGTGTTCAGTGTGAGCAAGGCAATGCGCCGATCCAGTTTGGTGTAGGTCATTGCGGCAGCCAGAAAGGTTGCTCCTGCCACCAATGCCCAAGCGGAATTGGAAAAGCCGGATAAGGCAATGTTCATGGCTTTAGACGTTCCCAAAAATTTATCGCTCTCGCTGACAAGGGTGCTGGCTTTGTCTAAAACCACTTCAGGAGCGAAGCCAACCAAGAGCGCGATGAGTGCCAAAACAATGACCGAACTGACTTCGTAAGAAATGGCTTCAGTGAGCCACACAATCACTGCAAATATCAAAATTGCCAACATGCGGTGTCCGGAAACGGACAAACCTTCGGGGGTTGGCATCAGCAACACCGCCAACAAAGCCACCAGCCCGACAATCAATCCAATCGGAATGGGAAATTTTTGCTTGGGTACAGAAACAGTATTTTGCGTTTCCATGGCATTAAACTCCTTATAACAGTTAAAAAAACAGACAATAGGCAACAAAAACCATTATTCTCTTTTAGTCGGGTCGTTGTCAGATAATACTGACATAAAGCTCAAAAAAACAACAAGTAATAATCAATTTAATGATATTTATCAAACGAAATGTAATCATTTGTATTTTTTGGAGAAAATGATCAATAAAATAAAAACCAATATTCAGTGATTTCACGCAGTAAATCCCAGCAAGTACAGTTCCAATTGAAATGCCGGTGAAATTAATGGGCAGCCAAAACGGATAAATGTTTTCAGAAGCCGTATTTGAATTTGATTTTATATAAGATTTTCTTTATACAAAAACGATGTTTTTTTGGGGTGGTATCATAATAAAACGGTTTTTGGTTTCGTATCACTGGGATTAAAGTCATTTCTGTGGCAAGATAGAACCAACAAGGCAAATCATTACACAAATATCATGACCGAAAGTGAATTTTTACAATACAGCGATCAGCTGTTTGAGCACATCATCAATCAATTGGACAGCCAAGACGCGGATTTAGATGGTGAAATCAGCGGCAATGTATTGAATATTGAAACCGAAAGCGGTGAACAAATCATCATTAATCGCCATTTACCCAATCAGGAATTGTGGATTGCCGCCAAAAGCGGCGGTTATCATTTCAGTGAGCGCGGCGGGCAATGGCTGTCTTCGCGTGATAACAGTGAATTTTTCAGCATTTTAAATCAAGTATTAAGTGCGGCAATCGGGCAAAATATTCAGCTTGTTGCTGCGGATAGTGTTTGAGGCCTGCCTATGTTACATACCCTTATCAAGCATGACCTGAAAGCCCTGCAAGCCTTTGTGGCGATTGTGGAATGTCAAGGCGTGAGTGCCGCGCAAGACCGATTGAATATGTCGCAATCGGCAATCAGCACCCATTTGGCGCATTTGGAAGAAAGTTTGGGCGTAAGTCTGTGCCGCCGCGGCCGTGCGGGTTTTTCGCTCACCAAAGCGGGCTATCAGCTTTATGAAGCCTGTACTTTATTGCTGCAAGCCACCGGTGAATTCCACCGTAAGGTACAAAACATTAAATGGCATCAATCGGTGTTGTCCGGAACATTGCGCATCGGCGTGGTTGAACACTTGCCGCCGGATTTTCAGGCAACCGTTTGCTCGGTTATCAGCGATGCTTATCAACATTACCCCGAATTGCGTTTGTCAATGGACATTCGTTCACCGCAAGAGATTGAAACCGCCGTGGCAACCAATCACCTGGATTTGGGCATTGCCAGCTACCATGTTTTACTAAAAAACCTGCATTATCATTTGGTTTTTGAAAGCCGCCAAAACATCTACTGCCGTGCAGACCACCCTGCTGCCAAAGCGGAAAATCTCACTTTGAACCGTTTGGAAGAAGACTATGTGTGGGTGAAATGCAGTTATGCGCACACACCGGCTCATATCGGTATCAGCGGCGGCGTAACCACTGCGGTGGCGCATCATGTTGATGCGGCTGTGTTGTTTCTATTGGCAGGCAGCCACATCGGCTTTTTGCCGGAAGATGCCGCCCGAGCGTTTGTTGCACAAGGGCTATTGGTGCCGCTCTTGCCGCAGCAAGCCACTTATTTATTGCCGAATTACACCGTAACCCGCCCCACGCCCGACCCGCGCGTGAATTGGTTTTTGGGGCAATTAAGCAGCCGATTGCCTTGATTTAAGAAAACAATTAAGGCTTCAGACGGAGATAAACAACATTTCAGGGAATAGTACAAAGCGGCATAATGAAGAATACATTACACAGTAATCCAAAATAATCAATCTGTTACAGCATAAATTGGCATAAAAAGCCGTATCCATGTGCAGAAAACAGTCGTTTAGCTGTATTTATTTCAACAATAAACAGGCTGCCTGAATATGTTTCAGGCAGCCTGTTGGGTTGTTTTTCTTAGCATTACACTTGCAGCAGCAGATACCGCCGCTCCCACGGGCTGATGACTTCAAAAAATTCTTCAAATTCGGTTTCTTTGATTGCCGCGTAGCACTGCACGAATGACAAACCCAATAAATCATGCAAAGGTTGGCAAGAGAGCAGTTCAGAAACGGCATCATCAAGGTGGCGCGGCAAGTTTTGCGGGCGGTCATACGCACTGCCGACCAAAGGCTCAGAAGGGTTTAATTTTTGTGTCATGCCCAATAAACCCGCACCCAAGCTGGCGGCAAACGCCAGATACGGATTGACATCCACGCCCGGCAAGCGGTTTTCAACGCGGCGGGCATCAGCATCGGCTTGCGGAACGCGCAAACCGCAAGTGCGATTGTCGTAGCCCCATTCTAAATTGATTGGTGCTGTGGAAAAACGGCTTAAACGGCGGTAAGAGTTTACAAATGGTGCCAGCAGCGGCATGGCGGCGGGCAGATAGGTTTGCAAGCCCGCGATGTGCTGAAAAAATTGTGCCGAAGCATTGCCTTCATCATCGCTGAAAATATTGTGTTTGCTGTGTTTGTGAATCACACTTTGGTGAATGTGCATGGCACTGCCGGGCTCGCCCTGCATGGGTTTTGCCATAAATGTAGCGTACATATTATTGCGCAGTGCCACTTCGCGAATGGTGCGCTTAAATAAAAATACTTGGTCTGCCAAATCCAGCGGATTGCCATGATCGAGGTTAATCTCCATTTGCGCCGGACCCATTTCATGGATTAAGGTATCCACGGCAATGCCTTGCTCTTCACACCAATCGTACATCACATCGAAAATATCGTTGTAATCGTTCATGGCATCAATGCTGAAACTTTGGCGTCCAGCTTCGGTGCGCCGTGTTCTGCCCAATGGCGGCTCTAAGGGCAAATCTTCATCGGGCTGCATTTGCACCAAATAAAACTCCATTTCGGGCGCAACAATCGGCTGCAAATCCAATTCATCATAGGCGTTTAATACCCGCTTTAACACATTGCGCGGCGATAGATCAACTGGTGTGCCGTCAAAACGATAAGCATCGTGAATAATCTGCGCCGTTGGTTCAGCCGCCCAAGGCACAATGCGCAAGGTGTTGGCATCGGGCAGTAAACGCATATCGGGATCGGTTTTGGGGGTGAAATCGGCTTCGGGAAAATCACCGGTAACGGTTTGGGTGAACACCGCTTCTGCCATGCGTATGCCTTCCTCGGGCTTGTATTTGCGGCGAGGAATAATTTTGCCGCGCGGAATGCCGCTCATGTCCGATACCATACATTCAATTTCGGTGATGCGGTTTTCGTCCAGCCAAGCGTTGATTTTGTCAGCAGAAGTCATGATTCAGGCAGCCTGTGTGTGAGAGTGTGCATGATTGCCAATTTAAACGGCGGTGTCAATGAAACGGCAGTGTTGCTTGAGTAAATCCAAGATGCACATTCAGTTTGTTTGCAGGCGAAAATAAAGGAATAGGGCGGTGAAGATTCAGAATAATGTTGTTGAAACAGCCATCAAAAAAACCGCACTTCTTAAGAAAAGTGCGGTTTTTGCTATTTTTCAAGTATGAGATTAAGGAGTACCAGTAGCTGCAGCAGCACAACCAGTAGGTGCGAAGTTCGCAGCAACAGTGGTTGTACAAGTCCAAGTACCATTTGCTGTACGAGTCCAAGTCAAGGCTTGACCAGCAATGTTAGCTGCAGCATTGCCACCAAAAGTTGCTACAACAGTAGTCGTTGAAGTTAACGGGTTTGTAATTACAGGTGTTCCCGTGCCTGCGGGCAGAGCTTCACCGGTTGGTGATTGTCCACCACTGACCATCAAGTTAGAACCCGTCGCACCCGGATCACATGCACCAGCAGCAGTACCCAACGTTAAACGACCATCCAAAATACAGAGCTCAACAGCAGTACGCACTTGAGCACTTTCTCCCATCACGCGGGTAACTTGTGAACGAGCAATATAGTTTTGGTATTGCGGAATAGCAATCGCTGCCAAAATACCGATGATCGCGATAACGATCATTAATTCAATTAAGGTAAAACCTTTTTGCATGGCTTTCATGTTTCTATCTCCAGATATGGGTTTAGGTCAAAGACCAAAGTTAAGTAACACTATACAGCAGTATTTGAAACGAGAGGGGAAGGATATTCCAATCTGCCATATTGCTGTTTGGTTTTGTTTGAGCAATGGGTGTGCCAATTTTAGTTTTTGTGCTTTTTATGGGTGCAAATAATTTTTTCAGGAAGCCTGAAAGCGAGCCGTATTGGGGAGGGTGTTCAAAATTTTGTGTCAGGGGTAAATCCTAGTAGGTTGATTATATATACCATTGAGTCTGCCCTCGAGCTTGGGAGGTTCATAGTGGCAAACGAACCGCAGTATGATTTAAAAAGCTCTGAATGCGTGCCAAGTCTTGCAAGGTGCAGTTCGTTCCCGCGTTTGGCATACACCAACAGCAAATCAGGTTTAACGTGGCATTCACGGTAGTCTTTCAAGTTGCCGGTTAATTGATGATCGCGGTATTTTTCAGTAAGCGGAATATCATGGATTAGAGAATACATCACTTCTGCCCATTCTTTATGTCATCAGATTGGCATAGTGCTTTTTCGCGTCTCGTTTAAATTGCTTGGTTGGCGTTGGTTGTAACTCACTCATTTTTAAAACGCCGTAATATCTTTCATCATTTCTTCCAAGTTGCTGTAACGTTTAGCAGTTGTAAATTCTTCCCTCGCTTCAATCAGACTTTGTCGTGTGGCTTCGTTGTAAATACGGTTTGAATTGTGCTGAAAAGAAAGTGGAATGGTTTTGGTATCGGCAATTTGGTTCAGGAATAATTTAACCGCTTGTGCCGGGGTCAATCCATAGCTTTCAATAACGGGAAATGCACGCTCTTTCAGGCTTTCATCCATACGGATATTGAAGTTTGTGCTGCTCATTGTTTTACCTTTTTTGCTCAAAAGACGTTAAATTGTAAAACAATTGTTTTATTTTTTTCAATGGTTTTATGATTTGGCTTGTGTATTTTATTACTGACACAGTGCCAAATAGGGTATTTCCACTGTAGGAAAAAATATTTGGCGGAAAAAATGAACTTGTAACCCCCCCAACCAGTAGACTTCTTATCTTCTGTCTGGCAATGGACTTTGTCCGTATCCCTGTACGGTTGTCTGCTGATAAGCAATCGGTTTTCACCGCCATGTACAGCCGTCATGCTGTTTTGCTGAACTTCATTGATGTTGTAGTATTTTTTGCATCAACACCAGATCCAGCCACTTGCCGAATTTGCAGCCCACCTGCGGCATCAAACCGCTTTGGACAAACCCCATTTTTTGGTGTAAAGAAACGGAAGCGGCATTGCCGGCTTCAATGGCAGCCACCATAACGTGTTTTTTTTGCTGCACGGCATCATCAATTAAGGCTTGCAATAATAAACGCCCAATGCCTTTTCGCTGCGCGGTTTGATGGACATATATCGAATGCTCCACCGTGTGCCGATAGCCCGAATATGCCCGAAAATCACCATAACTGCCGTAGCCCAGCACGGTATTTTGTTCGTTTACTGCCACCAGCACAGGGAAACCGTTTGCTTGGCGTTGAGCCAGCCATTGAATGCGGTTGGCTTCATCGGTTTCTTGTTCTTGCCAGATCGCCAAAGTATGGCGCACGGCGTGGTTAAAAATGGCGGCTACGGCAGCCATATCGGCGTTGTCGGCAGGGCGGATGTGTATCAAATCAGTGTTCATGGAGCATCAATCCAAATAACGGGTTTTATCGGTATGAATGGGCTGCGGTTTTGCGCTGAGAAATCATGATTATCAGGTAATGTAAATATTGCGTTATTCTACAGCGAATGGGCAAGACCCGCGCCGAAACGCGTTTCAGGCAGCCTGAAAAATAGGGGCGTTGCTTTTGGCGGAAAACATTGCCACACAGTATTTCCCGTTTTGTGTTAAAGCCATCTAAAATAAGAAGCTGTTTAATATCCTTTGGCGTAATTTCTTTGGGCATATTTTGGTGCTTTTTTCGCTGTTCGCCTTTGCTTTATAACCGCAAGCGCGTGTCTTCTCAGCAAAAAACGCTCAAAATCTGTGCTGAATAAATCATTCCAAAGGATATTAAACAGTTTTTGATATTTTGTTTTATCTTTTGCCGGAATTTATCCATGCTGCCTGAAAACATCATTGCTGCCGCCCGTCCGTTTTCGCTTTATTTGTGCCGTCATTTGGACAACGGCAATCTCAAACCGGAAATTTTGTATCCCTTATTGGAAAGAGCGTTCACGCCCGATGATTTTGCGGCGTTTACCGATTGGCAAGCCTTGATTGACGATGAAAACGAAGCCGAATTGGCGCGGCAGCTGCGGGTTTTGCGCCGTTATGTGATGGCGCACATCATCAGCCGTGATTTGGCGCGGGTGAGCCATTTGGCGGAAGTAACCGCAACCATTACCCGTTTTGCCGATTTCGCCATTAACACTGCGCTGACATTTTCTTATCGTTATTATATGGGTTTATACGGTGAACCACTCGGGCGGTACAGCGGGCAAGTACAGCATTTAAGCGTGGTTGCCATGGGCAAAATGGGCGGCTATGAACTCAATGTGTCGTCGGATATTGATCTGATTTTTGTGTTTCCCGAATCGGGCGACACCAATGGCAAACGTGAAAAAAGCAATCAGGAATTTTTTACTAAAGTTGGGCAGAAATTGATTGCTTTGCTGAATGACAGCACCGGTGACGGGCAAGTGTTCCGTGTTGATATGCGCTTGCGGCCAGATGGTGATTCGGGTGCGCTGGTGTTGAGTGAAACCGCGCTGGAGCAGTATTTAATTACACAGGGGCGCGAATGGGAGCGTTATGCGTGGATTAAAGGGCGGGTATTAACGCCGTATCCCAACGACATCACCGCGTTGGTGCGCCCGTTTGTTTACCGCAAATATCTGGATTTTAATGCCTACGAAGCCATGCGCAGCCTGCATCGGCAAATCCGCCAAGAAGTTACCCGCAAAGGCATGGCGGAAAACGTTAAACTGGGTGCGGGCGGTATTCGTGAAGTGGAATTTATTGCGCAGATTTTTCAATTGATTCGCGGCGGGCAAGTGCGCAGTTTGCAGTTAAAAGGCACACAAGAAACCCTGCATGAGTTGGCAAAATTGGGCATGCTGGAAGCGGAAACCGTGGCGACATTATTGTCTGCCTATCGTTTTTTGCGTGATGTGGAACATCGGCTGCAATATTGGGACGACCAACAAACACAAACCTTGCCGCAAAGTGCGGAACAATGCCAAAAGCTGGCTGAAAGCATGGGTTTTGCCGATTATGATGCGTTTTCAGGCAGCCTGAATGTCCATCGCCGCGCGGTAAACCGTATTTTTAACGACATTCTGGCAGACCCTGACGATAAATCCGGCAATATTGCTCAAGAATGGGAAATTTTGTGGCACAACGGTGATGACGAACCCAAAGCTGCCTTATTGCAGCGGCACGGTTTTCAGGCAACCCCTGTTTTGCAAGCACTGCATCATTTACGGCATAGCAATAAATACCGCCAATTATCACCCGCCGCGCAGCAGCGTTTTGATAAACTCGTACCGCAAATTGTTTGTGCCGCCGCGTCCACCGACAAACCCAACATGACCTTATCGAGGCTGTTGAATTTTCTCGAAGCCGTGAGCCGCCGCAGTGCCTACCTTGCCTTTTTGCACGAACACCCGCAAGCCTTGGCGCAAGTGGCGCAATTGATGAGTCAAAGCAGCTGGGTGGCAACGTATTTGCAGCGGCATCCGATTTTGCTTGACGAATTACTCAGTGATCAAGTCACTGAAATCCATATCGATTGGGCGGCAATGCGCCGCGAATTGGCACAGCAATTGGACGATTGCGGCAATGATGTTGAAGCGCAAATGGACGTATTGCGCCGTTTTCAGCATGCCAAGACCTTTCAATTGGCAGTGCAGGATTTGGCGGGTTTATGGACAATTGAAGCCTTATCCGATCAATTATCCGCTTTGGCAGACGTGATTTTGCAGCAATCCGTGCAGCGCGTGTGGCAAGCCTTGCCTAAGAAGCATTGCAGTGAACCACGCTTTGCCGTTATCGGTTACGGCAAACTCGGCGGCAAAGAATTGGGCTACGCATCGGATTTGGATTTGGTGTATTTGTATGATGACGATCACCCCGATGCCGCCAATTTCTATTCCCGTTTGGCACAGCGGATCACATCGTGGCTCACTGCCGCCACCGGTGCCGGTGCGTTATACGAAGTGGATTTGCGGCTGCGCCCCGACGGCGAAGCCGGTTTTTCCGCCGCGTCCATACAAATGTTTGACCTGTATCAGCGTGAAAAAGCATGGACTTGGGAACACCAAGCCCTTACCCGCGCCCGTTTTGTTGCCGGTGATGAAAACGTAGGCAAACAATTTGATGCCGTGCGCTGCGGCATACTCACCCATGAACGCAATATTGATGAATTAAAAAGAGAAATCATTGATATGCGTGAAAAAATGTTTCCCACCCACCCGCCGCGGGACAGTGATGTTAAATACGCGCGCGGCGGCGTGGTGGACGTAGAATTTATCGTGCAATATCTGATTTTGGCACACGCACACCACTATCCGCAGCTGCTGCAAAACTACGGCAATATTGCTTTGTTAAGCATGGCGGCAGATGTTGGGCTGATTGATGAAACCCTTGCCGAAACCGCCCGAACTGCCTACCGTCATTACCGCAAACAACAGCACAACACCAAATTGCGCGATGCCCTGCATGCCGAAGTAGATGATACTTTGCTGTTTTATTACGGCGTGGTGAAACAATTGTGGTTGCAGGTGTTTGGCGAGGAAGCCAAAATAAGCATCGGCTGATGTTTGGGCGCAGTGCCGTTTCAGGCTGCCTGGAGATGGTGTTTATAAAAGTATTTATAAAATTGATAACCAATGCCTGTGCGGTAATCGGTTGTTTGGTTTTGGTGTTTTGGCAGGTGGATTGGTTGCCGCCGTATTATGTACCGCACAATAATGATTGTCTGTATCGCGTTTTATTTTGGATAAAACGTATTTTTTGAAATGGAAATGTTGGTTTATGTTCAGGCAGCCTGAGCATAAATCGGTTGCTTATTTTGTTGGCATCATTTTGTTTTCAGGTAATTTTATCTTGACACAAGCGTCGGATTAAGACAAAATCCGCCGATTATTTGACGCGCATTGTGTTTGGTATTCAATGCGCCGCGCGGCGGAAACGCTGTTGTGTTGGGAGGTGATGGTTAAGAAGCCGATATGCGGTGTCGGCTATTCGTTGCTGTAATGCAGCGAACAACATAACCGCTGTATTTGATAAAAGGCGGCAACGTTGCCTTTTGTTTATTTATCTCTTTTTGAAATTCAGGAAAAAAAATGCCTGCTGTTAAAGTTAAAGAAAACGAACCTTTTGAAGTTGCCATGCGCCGTTTTAAACGTGCGATTGAAAAAACCGGTTTATTAACCGAATTGCGCGCCCGCCAAGCCTATGAAAAACCCACAACTGAGCGTAAACGCAAAAAAGCAGCGGCGGTAAAACGTTTGCAAAAACGTCTGCGCAGCCAAACCTTGCCGCCGAAAATGTATTGATTGTTTTTTGGTTTTCAATGCGTAATGGCTTGAGTAACTATTTTTCA
Source organism: Stenoxybacter acetivorans DSM 19021 (assembly GCF_000745895.1). Taxonomy (GTDB): domain Bacteria; phylum Pseudomonadota; class Gammaproteobacteria; order Burkholderiales; family Neisseriaceae; genus Stenoxybacter; species Stenoxybacter acetivorans. Next base: position 23,435 of record NZ_JQKE01000033.1, read on the forward strand.
GGCAGCTTTTAATATTTTGGTATTTTTGGTTGTCTTAATATAAATCACCGCAGGCTTGTGCTTGCGGTTTTTTCCTTTTGTGTGATTTATCCAAGTAAAAAGGCAAAACCATGAATCTGAAACAGCGTTTGCAAGACGACATGAAAACGGCAATGCGCGCCAAAGACAGCGATACTTTGTCCACTGTGCGCATGGCTTTGGCGGCAGTGAAACAAGTGGAAGTTGATGAGCGCATTGAAGTTGATGATGCGCGCGTGATTGCCATTATTACCAAGATGGTAAAACAGCGCAAAGAATCGGCGCGGATGTATGAAGAAGCACAACGTGCCGATTTGGCGGCGAAAGAACAAGCCGAAATTGTGCTGCTGCAAAATTATCTGCCGCAAATGATGAATGATGAAGCCATTGAAAATGCAGTTCGTGCTGCGGTTGCCGAAGTCGGTGCGGCGGGTGTGGGCGATATGGGTAAAGTGATGGCGGTGCTGAAAACCCGTCTGGCAGGTCAAGCGGATATGGGCGAAGTCAGCAAGAAAATCAAACAGGTATTGGCGGCGTAAATTCAGACAGGCTGCCTGAAAGATGTTTGATGCGGCAAAAAAGCATCAGCAAATTCATGTGCTTTTTTTATCACGTGTTTTTACAACGAAAATGGTATGATAATTGGTAGTGTGTCATTCAGCCATTTAAGTGAGTGCATCGTTGCCGTGCAAAGGCGAATTAACGGTGTTTTGCCTTTCCAAGCAGTACATTTAAAATGTATTCAACCAGCCGATAAACCATGATTCCCAACGAATTTATTGATGAATTGCTCAGCAAGACTGACATCGTTGATGTGATTGATGCGTTTGTGCCGCTGAAAAAAGGCGGGCAAAACTACATGGCTTGCTGTCCGTTTCATAAGGAAAAATCGCCGTCGTTTTCAGTCAGCCCGCACAAACAGTTTTACCATTGTTTTGGCTGCGGTGCGCATGGCTCTGCCATTGGTTTTATTATGGAATACCAAGGTTTGAGTTTTACCGATGCGGTACGGTTCTTGGCAGACCGGGTTGGTTTAACGCTGCCGCAAGCGGTGCGCCGACAAAACCCTGAGGCCGCACAAGCACGTAAAAAAGCGCAGCAAACCTTAGAAGAAACCACTGCTGCCGCTGCTGTGTTTTATCAGCAGCAATTGGCACAATCGGCACAAGCACAGCATTATTTGCAGCGGCGCGGTTTAAATGAAGAGATTATTGAGCAATATCAATTGGGTTACGCGCCGGACGATTGGCAGGCTTTGTCGCACCCGTTTCAGCCCTATCCCAGCCAAGCATTGATTGACAGCGGCTTGGTGCTGGAAAAAGACGGCAGACATTACGACCGTTTCCGCGGGCGCATTATGTTTCCGATTCGCAATCAGCGCGGACAAGTTTTGGGCTTTGGTGCACGGGTATTGGATAAGGGTGAACCCAAATACCTGAACTCGCCGGAAACGCCGCTGTTCGACAAGGGGCGAAATCTTTACGGTCTGTATGAAGCCCGTGCGACAATTAAAAGTGCGGAACGTGTGTTGGTGGTGGAAGGGTACATGGATGTGGCGGCACTGGCGCAGTTTGGTGTCGGCTACGCAGTTGCCTCGCTGGGAACATCGGTTACTGCCGATCACATTCAATTGCTGATGCGCCAGAGCGACAATGTTTATTTTTGTTTCGACGGTGATGCGGCGGGCAGAAAAGCGGCACGCCGCACCGTGGAAAATGTGCTGCCGCAGCTGAAAGACGATAAAAAGCTGTTTTTTCTGTTTCTGCCATCGCAGCACGACCCCGACAGTTTTATTCGTGAACACGGTAAAGCGGTGTTTGAAGACGCGCTTTTAAACCAAAGTTTGGCTTTGTCGGCTTATTTTTGGCAAACTTTGAGTGAAAACTTGGATTTAAACCGCCAAGAAGACAAAGCGGCTCTGATAAAAAGCAGTGCGACTTGGCTCGCGCAGATACAAGCACCTGCATTGTCGTTTTTACTGCGGCAGCAATTGAGCCAAATGGTGGGCGTGGACGATCATCAATTGGCGGGTTTGCTGGGTCAGGAAGTGCCGCAGAAAGCCGTGCGCGTTAAACGCTACAGGCTGCCTGAAACTTCTTTCAGACAGCCGAAAATGCACAGCTTGGCAGAAATACAATTGCGCGCCCTATTGATAAATCCGCAATGGGCCGTATATACGGACTTACCGGAATATTTAAATTTGAGCGGTGATTATGCTTGTCTTGCCGCTGTTGCCGAACGCATTCGTGCATCGATTACGCCCTTATCCAGCGGGGCAGTGTGGGAGTTAATGCGGCACACTGAATTTGCGCCGACGATTCAGCGTGTTTTGCAAAACAGTGCTGCCGACTTGGCGCGTTATGTTCAAGAAGATGCCGACGAAAACAAACAACGGGAACAAGAAGAAGCTGCCTGCGAAAATTTTAAGCAGGGTATGCAAAAAATACACGATCAGCTTAAAAACGAACAAATTCAGGCATTAACACAAAAGCATTGTCAGCTCGGGCTGAATGACGATGAAAAAAAATTACTGCTTCGCTTAATAAGCGCGTCCAAAAATACGATAAACCAATCATCAGAGTTATCTAAATGAACCAAATAACCAATCCCAACCTTTCTGAAACCGAAGACGAACACGATGATAGCCGTCCGCTCACGCCGGAAGAACAACGTGTTCGTTTGCGTCAGCTGATTATTTTCGGTAAAGAACGCGGCTATGTAACCTACGCCGAAATCAATGATGCGCTGCCCGATGATATGTCGGATACCGATCAAATTGATAATATCGTTTCCATGATTTCGGGCTTGGGTATTCAGGTAACCGAAGAAGCCCCTGATGCCGAATCTTTGCTCATGGGCGAGAATGCCGCCAACATGACCGATGAAGACGCGGTTGCCGAAGCGGAAGCCGCTTTACTCAGCGTGGACAATGAATTCGGACGCACCACTGACCCCGTGCGCATGTATATGCGTGAGATGGGACAGGTGGATTTACTCAGCCGAGAAGAAGAAATTGTTATTGCCAAAAAAATCGAAACCGCCCTGCGCAATATGATACAAGCCATTTCAGCATGTCCCGGCTCAGTGGCTGAAATTTTGGATTTGATTGAGCGCGTGAAAACCGATGAAATACGCGTGGACGAAGTGGTGGAAGCGGTCATTGATCCCAATGAAGAAATTGATGCGGAACTGAATAAACTGGGGTTGGGTTCGCTGGAAAGCCATGAAGAAGATGTCCACGCCGATGAAGACGTTCATGAAGATGATGCTGAAGAAAATGAAGAAGATGCTGCGCTGACCGCTCAAGCCAATTTGGAAGAATTGAAGCAAAAAGCCTTGGTTCATTTCGACAATGTTAAACAGCACTACGAGCAAATGGTTGCACTCCTGCGTGAAAAAAACAGCAGCGATAATGAATATCTGGTATTGCGCGATCAAATTGCTGAAAAATTATTGCTGGTGCGTTTTTCAGTTCGCCAAATAGAAAATTTATGCGGCAATTTGCGTGACCGAGTGGAAAGAATCCGCAAATTAGAGCGCGAAATTCGTGATATTGCGCTGAACCGCGTTCACATGGACCGCGATCATTTCATCAATACTTTTTTGGCAAATCCCACTGATTTAACTTGGGTGGAACGCGAATTGTCGCGTAACCGTGTGTGGAACGAAGCATTGTCGCGATTCCAACATGCCATTATCGAGAAGCAAACCGAACTGCGTCAATTGGAAGAAGAAGCGCAAATTTCGGTGGAAGAACTCAAAGACATCAATAAAAACATGGTGAAAAGCGAAAAAGAAACCGCTGCCGCCAAACAAGAAATGATTCAAGCCAACTTGCGCTTGGTGATTTCCATTGCCAAAAAATACACCAACCGAGGTTTGCAGTTTTTGGATTTGATTCAAGAAGGCAATATCGGTTTAATGAAAGCGGTAGATAAATTTGAATATCGGCGCGGCTTTAAATTTTCCACTTATGCCACGTGGTGGATACGCCAAGCGATTACCCGCTCCATTGCCGATCAGGCGCGTACCATTCGCATTCCGGTTCACATGATTGAAACCATCAATAAAATGAACCGTATTTTGCGCCAGTATTTGCAGGAAAACGGCGAAGAACCGGATTCTGCCAAATTGTCGGAATTGATGGAAATGCCGGAAGACAAAATCCGCAAAATCATGAAAATCGCCAAAGAACCGATTTCCATGGAAACCCCGATTGGTGATGACGATGATTCACATTTGGGCGATTTTATTGAAGATGCGAATAATGTTGCGCCCGCCGATGCCGCCATGTATGCCAGTTTGCGTGATGCCACCAATGATGTATTGGAGAGCCTTACTCCGCGCGAAGCCAAAGTGTTGCGTATGCGTTTCGGTATTGACATGAACACCGACCACACTTTGGAGGAAGTTGGCAAACAATTTGATGTAACCCGTGAGCGTATTCGTCAAATCGAAGCCAAAGCCCTGCGTAAATTGCGGCATCCTACGCGTTCCGATAAGCTGAAAAGTTTCTTGGATAGTGAAGACAAGCAATAATTTTTATTAAAAATCAATTTATTACGTTAAAACAAAATCCCCCTTTATTGGCTGTATAATCCAATAAAGGGGGATTTTATTGATGGTGTGAATTTGTAATGGCTGTGATAGTTTCAAACAATGGGTAATTAAACTTTGACCTAGCGCAAAGTTTGTATTCTTTGACGTGGATATAGTGGTTATACCTTTTTACATCAACCCGCTAGGGGATGCTTTAATCATGAAACAATATAATAAGACGCTGTTGAGTTTATCTATCAGTATGCTGGTGGGTTTGGGTTTGTCTGCTTGTTCCGGACAAGAACCCGCTGCTCAAAAACCGGCATCATCTGAGCAACCTGCTGCCAGCGCAGCAACACCTGCTGCCAGTGAAGCCGTTGGCGCATCTGCTGCAGTGGCTATTCCTGCAGGGGCAGACGGCGATTTGCTGAAAGCTGCCATCTCTATGTTTAAACCCTTGCCGACACAAGCTGAAATTGATGCCAAAAATCCGGTTACCGATGCGCAAATCGCTTTGGGTCATCAATTGTATTTTGATAACCGCTTGTCTAAAAACGGCAACCAAAGCTGTAACTCTTGCCACAACTTGGCACGCGGCGGTGTGGATAATTTATCGTTCAGCCCTGGCAGTGAATTTGAGTTAGGCGGTCGCAATGCGCCCACCGTATTGAATGCTGCTTTACAAACCAGCCAATTCTGGGATGGCCGCGCCAAAGACTTAAAAGAACAAGCCGGCGGTCCTTTGTTGAACCCGGCGGAAATGGGCTTGCCTGATGAAGCCGCTGCGGTAACTATCGTTAAATCCATTCCGGCTTATGTTGATCAGTTTGCATCAACATTCCCCGATAAAGAAGTCACTTTTAGCAACATCACCACCGCCATTGCTGCGTTTGAACAAACGCTGATTACGCCCTCTCCGTGGGACGACTATCTGAAAGGCAATGTGAATGCGCTGACCGAACAACAACGCGGCGGTTTGAAAAAATTCATGGATAATGGCTGTATCGCTTGCCATAATGGTGTGAATTTAGGTGGTAATTCTTTCCAAAAATTCGGTTTGGTTGATGGTCCGTATTGGAAATTTACCGGCAGTGCAGAGCAAGATGAAGGCCGCTTCCAAGTAACCAAAGCGGAAAATGATAAATTCATGTTCCGCGTGCCGGATTTGCGCAATATTGCCAATACCTATCCGTACTTCCATGACGGCAGTGTTTGGAGCTTGGAAAAAGCAATTGAAATCATGGGTCAAGCACAATTGGGTAAACAATTGCCGGAAGCCGATATTAAAGACATCGCTGCTTTCCTGCAAGCCACTTCAGGCAGCTTGTCTGAACAAGCCCGCTTGTTGCCGCAGTTGCCTGTGAGCGGTCCGGATACACCGAAACCGGCTTTGAGCAAAAACCTCAAATAAGTACTGATTTAAAGTGTTGCGTGTAAAAAAGGACGGGGAAACCCGTCCTTTTCGTATTTCTGAAGGGACATGACAACCAAACAAGGTAAAAACAAGACAACTAAATTTTCTCGGTTCTAAACCATTTAAGCAAGATTTTATAGATATTTTGCTCTCTATGGTTAAAACGAAACTCAGTTTCTTTAAGATGAATTTCAAATAAGTGCTTATGAATACCTTTAAACTTCGCCAAGCGGTGTTTAGCGAAGCCCCAAAAGCTTTCAATACCGTTTACATGATTGCCCTTACCGTCGGAAAATTCATCATTACCATGATTGACACGAAAATGCTTTTCAAAACCCACATCAACCAAACCATCGTAACCGCGCCAGCCATCTGTATGGAGAACGCTGTTAATATCAGCATGTCCTC
>NZ_JQKE01000034.1 GCF_000745895.1 Stenoxybacter acetivorans DSM 19021
CGCCAAATTTCTTGACGCTGATAGGGCAGTAAACGGGTTCTTTTATGAATATTCATTACAGTATTTTCCTATAAATACTGTAAACAACGCTGGGAAATTCTTAGAACCTATGTTCAAAAAAATTCTTAATAAAATCATATGATGTCAAAAAACGATTCAATCATCGCCCATTGGCTATTTATCAAATCACTCGGGTACATAAAGGATTACCTACTATCTTGGTTTATCTACCAATTACAAACCATATGATTTTATTAAGAATTTTTTGAATATTGGTTCTTAAACATTATTGAACATAGGTTCTTACAACTAAAGCGAAAAAATTGTGCTTATTTGGCTGCCTGAAAAATAAAAAATCCGAATTCCTTGTTATTGAAATTCGGATTTTTTATTCAGTTGGTTATCAGTAGTTGTTTACTAAACCAGCACATTCACATAATTCAAGCCAATACTGATTTGCGGTAAATCAATACCGGTGACTGCCAGCTTGAGGCGGCTTTTGGGCTGTGCATCAATGGGAATGCCGTTGACGCGGGCAACCAAGGGAATTCCCTCAATGCGCACCAAATCGTCGCGTAGCAATACAGCGGTCAGTTCATGCAGATTTTGTTGGCGGATATACACCAAACTCCAATAGCTTTCCATTTGTTTTTGAAAATCAGCATATTGGGTGTAAGCAGATTCAAAATCGCGCAAGGCAGCAAACAGCATTTCATCTTTCGGGGCGAAGCGCGGCGCATTGTTGGGGTCAATAATGCTTAATAATTGTTTTTGGTTGATGTAATCGGCGGCACGGCGCAGGGGCGAGGTGAACCAAGCGTAATGCTGTAAACCCAAGCCGATGTGCGGCTCAGATTGGGTACTCATGCGCACTTTGCCGGCAGGCTGCACGCGAAACAATGTGGGCAGTTCGGCATCGGCAAGCATTTTTGCCCAAGTGCTGTTTGCCAAAATCATCATTTCGCTTACCAATGTATCAATGGGTGAACCGCGTTCACGCACACTGATGTGCACTTCGTCGTTGTCGCCCAAATCAATGCTGTAATCAAATTGCGGTATGCGTTCAGGGTCATATTTGCCGCGCGCTTTTTGTTGGGCAATGGCAAAATCATACAGCCAATTCATTTCGTGTTGGTGGACGAATGCTTCGGTGTTTTCACGTGCTTGCTGCGGCTGAAATGTGGTTTCTATGGCTTGTATGCGCAGATTTTCGCTGATGTAAACGGTTTCAACGGCGTGGCGCAGGGAGATGATTTGATAAGCTACATCCACTTCGGCATACAGGCTCACGGCTGGGCGGTGTGCGCCTGCGTCCAAACTGAAAGCGGCAATCCATTGCGGCGGCAGCATGGTGATTTTGCCGCCCGGGTAGTAAACGGTGCTTTGACGGGTAAACACCCATGATTCCGCTGTGCTGTTGGCGGCGATTGCCAAAGACGGTGCGGCGATGTGAATGCCGATAATGTGGTTGCCATTGGGTAAATGCTGCAAACTGAGTGCATCGTCGATTTCGGTGGTGTCGGTGTCATCAATGGAAAAAGCACGTACTGCTGAGTCTGCTTGTGGCAATGCGGGCGGTATCGGCGGCGGGCAATCGCCGAAAGCAATTCCTTTCGGGAAATTTTTCAATAAAAAGCCATCAAGAAAATACTGCGGCAAAGAGGGAATAGCACCCGCGGCTTGCATGAGTGTAAACACCGATGTTTTTTGCTGTGCTGCCGCTTTACTCACGGCTTTGAAGGTGAGGCTTTGTTTGTCGGGTGTGTGCAGAATACGGGCGGCATCGGCGGCAATGGCTTCAGGCAGCCTGCCTTGGCTTAATTCGGCTGCCCATGCGTCAATTTGCGCTTCTTGGCAGCGTTTGCGTTCAGCTGCCGCCAAGGCTTGTTTCAGTATATCTGCGGGTGCGGCTTTGAATATGCCTTTGTTTTTTTTGTAGAAGTACATGGGTGCGGCATAGAGCGCAATGAAGGTTGCCGCTTGTTCAACGGTTTTTGGGTTGCCGCCGAAATATTCCCGCGCCGCGTCCTCGCCCGAAAATTCGTCTTCGCCGCACACTTCCCATAATAAATCAATGTCAATGGCGGCGGCTTCTTGCTGCGCGGTTTCTAAAAAGGTATTGAGTTCTTCGTTAAACGTTAAAAAAACATGATTGGTTTTGACTTTGGCGCGTTTGCCGTGCTGCGTGTCCACCAGATAAGTGGCATCGGTTTGCTGTACCACAACGGCAACTTTGAATTGACCGGATTCTTCGTAAAAAATGTGTTTGTTCATGGGGGTTTCTTGTGTCGGTTTCAGGCAGCCTGAACGGGGGAGAGTGCGGTATCGGTAAGGGTTTCGGTAAATAAATCAAATCCGCCCATTGTGAACAAGACAACGGGCGGCAAATAAATGAATAAGTAAGACTGTATCGCTTATTCTTCTGCTACGGGGCTAACCGTGCTGCGGTGTTGGTTGTTTTTTTCTTTGTATTTGATGACGGCGCGGTCTAATTTATCCATGAGCGCGTCAATGGCGGCATACATGTCGGCATTGTGTGCCTCTACGTGCAAATCTTTGCCGGCAACGTGCAAATTCACTTCGGCTTTTTTCTCTAATTTTTCCACAGACAATGTGATGGCAACAGAAATCACATTATCAATGTGACGGGTTACACGCTCTAATTTACCGGATACATATTCTTTGAGTGCATCGGTAACGTCGATGTTCAGTCCGGTGAAGGTTAGATTCATGATTGACTCCTTGATAATCGGCATGATTGCCGCGAAAAAGCCGTCTGAAAATTTCAGGCAGCCTGTGAATTTATTTTCGTAAATTGTATCACGTCTGATAAGCCGAATTTAATTGCTTTTTTTACGCACGTGGACGGGCGGAATGCCCATGGCTTCGCGGTATTTTGCAACCGTGCGCCGTGCGATGTTAATGCCTTGTTTTTCCAATTGTTGCATCAAAGCTGTGTCTGAAAAGGGTTTTTTCGGATTTTCATTTCGAATCAGATTTTCCAGCAAGGCTTTTACGGCGGTTTGGCTGCTGCCTTCATCGTTTTCATCGGCAGAAACTGCGTTGCTGAAAAAATAACGCAGCGCAAAAATACCTTGTGAACACGCCAAATATTTTTGATTCACTGCACGGGAAATGGTGGATTCCGCCAACTCCAGATCACGGGCAGCATCTTTGAGCAGTAAAGGCGATAAGCCCATTGCCCCAAAACTAAAAAAATCTTGCTGTTTGGTAACAATCCATTTGGACAAACGCATTAAGGTGTTTTCACGCATGGCAATGCTGTCGATGTGTGCTTGTGCTTCTTGAAATTTGGTTCTCAGGGCTTTATCAACGGAAGCGTCAGCCAGCCATTCGCTGTATTCCGAATGAAGGCGGATGTGCGGACGTTCGGCAAATAAAACTTCTGCTTGCCAGATGCCGTGTTTGTCTGGGCGCACCACCACGTCGGGGCGAATGTAATGTGTGGGTTCGTCATCGCCTAAGCCCGAAGAAGGATATGGGTTAAGCGAGGCAATCAAACGAATGGCTGCCTGAATTTGTTCATTGGTGTATTGCGGCAGCGCACGCTGCAATTGTTTTTGCTGAACACCGTTTTGCCATTTTCCCAAATGATGGCGTACTAAAATTTCCGCAAGGGCGTGGGTTGGTGTGTTTTCCTGCCTTGCCAGCTGTAATAATAACGATTCGGTTAAATCACGCGCACCGACACCCGGCGGATCGAATTGCTGCAGGGCGTGCAAAGCATGACTGAGCTGCGCTTCAGACAGATGCCATTCCAGCGGGGTATTGTCGGCAATATCGGCAAGGCTGTCTGCCAAATAACCATGTTCATCAAGGCTGTCGATGAGAACATGAATATGTGCGGCAGTGGTGTCGTCCAATCGGTGTTCGCACACCTGTTCATGAAGCATGGCGGATAAACCGGCGTTTGCCGCCATATTCTCCCACACGCTTTCGGCATCATCGCCGCTTAACATTTTGTATTCGCTGGGTTGGGTGTATTGCACTTGCGGCAAATCGTCGGCTTGTGGTTCGGTTTTCTCCAAAAAAGGATTGTCTGTCAACCATTTCTCCACAGCTTCTTCCAATTCCTGATTGGACATTTGCAACACGTTCAAAGACTGGCGTAAATGTTGGCTGAGCTTTTGTGTTTGCTTGAGTTTGATGTCAAGTTTGGCGGAAGTCATGTGTTTCTTATTGAATTAATATTCAAAATGCTCACCCAAATATACGGCGCGGACTTGGGCGTTTTGCACCAACTCTGCCGGCTGCCCGAAAGCCAGTACACTGCCTTGATTAATGATGTAAGCATGATCGCAAATTCTTAAGGTTTCGCGCACGTTGTGATCGGTGATTAACACACCGATACCGCGCTGTTTTAAAAACGCAATGATGTTTTGAATATCAATTACGGCAATGGGATCAACGCCGGCAAAGGGTTCGTCCAGTAAGATAAAACGCGGCTGCATCGCCAATACACGGGCAATTTCCACGCGGCGGCGTTCCCCGCCGGAAAGAGAGAGTGCTGCGTTGTTGCGCAGATGTTCAATGTGCAAATCCGCCAGTAAATCATTGAGTTTTTTTTCAATATCTTGTTGTTTTTTATTATTGATTTCCAAAATAGAGGCAATGTTTTGCGCCACGGTCATTTTTCGGAAAATCGAGGCTTCCTGCGGCAAATAGCCCAAGCCCAATTTAGCCCGCTTGTGTATCGGCAGATGACGAATTTCCGCACCGTCGAGCAAAATACTGCCGGCATCGGCGGCAATTAAGCCGACAATCATATAAAAGCTGGTGGTTTTACCCGCGCCGTTAGGACCTAACAAGCCCACCACTTCGCCGCCCGCCAAGTCCAAAGACACATCTTTCACCACTTGGCGGTTTTTAAAACTTTTTTGTAAACCGCGGACACACAGGCGGCTGTTGGAAACGGTGTTGTTAGTCATCTGGTTATGATGTTTTTGCAATCAAAGTAATTTTATAAGATTGTCATAATATCAAATTATTCAAGCAAAGAATAATCAAAACATATGGGTGCGGCTAATGAAATGAAAGATTGGAGAGAAAAGCCGGTGAATGGGACAGATATGGCTATATGTAAGACGCAGGCAATCAGATACCACCGATGCCTGTTTGCGCGGGCGGCACAATACGAAGAGGCTGCTTAGAGCAGGGAATATACATTCAGAATTAATCAGAAAGTAACGAACTCAGTACTTACGTTTTCTTTCTGTTATGAGATGAACAAGCCCTGAGCTCACTTCAGCCCATTCTCTGTCTAGTATTGAGTAGTAAACCGTATCGCGATAGCGCCCATCATGCATTAAGGTATGTGAACGCAGTATACCATCTCGTTTCGCGCCAATCTTTTCAAGTGCTCCGCAGGATTGGAGGTTCGCATTATCAGTCTTGAATTCTATACGATGTGCGTCAAGCACTTCAAAGCCGTATTTCAACATAAGATACTTAACGATGTTATTAAGACCTTTTCCGTGATATTCTTGGGCTAACCAAGTCCACCCAATCTCAATCCGTCGATCCTTTGTAGATATATTCCCAAAGCTAGAACTGCCAATAATAGTTCCACTGCCTTTTAAGCAGATTGCGAAAGAATAGCGTTTACCAGCCTCTCGGTCAGAAACGGCTCGCGCGACGTAGTTACAAACCTCGTCCTTGTTTGAGAGGGCTTCTGTTGTATATTTCCAAATAAGAGGGTCTGTTACTGAGTTGATAACCTGTTCAGCATCCTGCTTCGCCCAGGATCTAAGTACAACCCCAAAAGCCTCTAAAACAATATCGGTATTAAAATCAATCATATTGACCCCTTTCTTGGTTGATGAAACTTTGAAGCTATTACGCGCTCTAGATTACTACCGTATGAGTGGCAAAGTTTTCCTCTCCGTAGAGAAACTATGCCACCATGTCCAGGTCGTGAACCTCGGCAGAGGTGGCTTTTAAACTGTAACAATGAAAGATCGGAAAGAAAAGTAGGTGAATGGAATCAATACACAAAGTGAAACACACAAATTAAGCGAATGATGTCGATGTTTGCGGTATGGGGCGGTGCAGCACCAAGCGGCTGCCTGAAACAAGGGCGGTTACATTTTTTTTTGTTGGTGGTCTTGAATGAGTTTTTGGTACACCGCATCAGGAACATAGCGGCGGATAATGGTTTGCCAGTTATCCGGTCCCACCATGCCTTTGACCATGGTGGACGATACTTCTGCAAATTCGCGCGGCGGCATCAGCAAAACCGTTGAAATATTTGGCTGCAAATCGTGGTTAATGTAGCGCATGGCGCGTTCATATTCGTAGTCGGAAGCGGTGCGTATGCCGCGCACCACGTATGCCGCGCCCAAACTTTTCGCGTAGTTTACTAAAAATTGGTTTGTAAATGTGCCGATGCGGACATTGGGAAATTCGGCGGTAATCGTGCGCAACATGGTTTCGCGTTCGGTTACGCTGTAGGTGGCTTTTTTGTCGGGATTTACCCCAATGGCAACAATCAACTCGTCAAATAAGGCTTGTGCTTCGCGAATCATCCACAAATGACCGTTGGTGGGCGGATCAAAGCTGCCTGCATACACGGCGCGGCGGATTGGGCGATCACTCATCAGCGTTTTTCCAGAATAGCCGAACCGATGGAATAACCGGCTCCGAAACTGCACAATACGCCCAAGTCGCCGTTTTGCAAATCGGCTTGATGCAAGTGCAGAGCGATGATTGAACCGGCGGAGCTGGTGTTGGCGTAGCGGTCTAAAATAAGCGGTGCTTCTTCTTCGGTGGCATCACGCCCCAATACGCGGCGGCTGATGAGTTCATTCATGGCTCTGTTGGCTTGGTGCAGCCAAAAGCGTTTGATGTTTTGCGGGCTGATGTTTTGCGCACTCAAATGATGCGTGATGTGTTCACTCACGGCAGGGCAAACTTCTTTAAACACTTTTCGCCCTTGCTGAATAAACAATTTGTCAGCTGAGAGCGGGTCGTTGCCGATTTCACAGCGATTTAAAAAACCAAAATTACTGCGAATATTATTGGAAAATTGAGTCCATAATTGGGTGCTGAGGACGTTAAATCCCAGCCCTGCCGCTGCCAAATCATTGCGTTCAAGCACAATGGCAGTAGCGGCATCGCCGAAAATAAAATGACTGTCGCGCTCGCGGTAATTGAGCTGCGCCGAACACATTTCTGCATTAACAATCAACACACGGGTGGCAGAGCCGCTTTTTATCGCATCGGCGGCGGTTTGCAAGCCAAAGGTGGCAGAAGAACAAGCCACGCTCATGTCAAAAGCAAAACCGCCTGCACCCAAAGCGGCTTGAATTTCCACTGAAATTGACGGATACGGACGCTGCATATTGGAATTGGCAACCAATACCATGTCAATATCACTGCCGTGCAAACCAGCTTTCGCCAAGGCTTGATTGGCAGCGGCGATGCCGATTTCCGCGTGTAAAGACAGTTCATCATCAGAGCGTTTCACAAATTGCGGGCGCATTATATCGGGGTTCAAAATGCCGTCTTTTTCCAGTACAAAACGGCTGTGAATGCCCGATGCTTTGTCAATGAAATCGGCAGACGATTCCGATAAGGCTTTCAGGCTACCTGAAGCAATGCTTTCGGCGTTCTCGGCATTGTATCGGCGGACATATTGATTGAATGAATCAACCAGTTCATCGTTGCTGATGGAAAAAGGCGGGGTGTATAAACCGGTGGCACTGAGGACAACATGGCGATCTGGCATGGGTTTGCTCCTTGGTTTTTCAGGCAGCCTGAAAATATGGCTTGCTGAAATAAAAAACCACTGAACTAAACAGCGGTTTTTATGGATAAATGGCTAATTCAATTCTTTAATTTCAACCACTGGGTAAACATCATACGGTTCTTCCGTGCATCTGATTTGATAAGTTTTGTTCGCCTCAAATTTGCCTTTTACCGGAAATCCAAGCCATTCTTTTTTACAAAAAACAACGATTTCCTCGCGCGGACCAATCAATTCCGCTTCGGTAACAAATTTTCCGTCCCAATTGCGGATAGCCGTTTCTTGCCCACCTTGCCATTTCCAAAACCTAAATGGGTCAGGTCCGTTGGTAAGCAATTTAACGCGGTTTTCATCGGAAGGCTTGAATTGATTGACATCATTATTCGGACTGGCTTCAATGGCAACTATCTTATATCGCCCTTTTGGCAGCAATTCACAATAAACATTATAGGTTTTGCCCAATTGTAAATCTTGTTTCAGAAAACCTGACCCAAAGGATCTTGAGCGGCTGTCCTCTTTCTCACATCTTACCCAAGCACGGCTTGGCACGGGGTAAGCCAGAATTTCTTTATGATATTTGTCGGTTACCGACAGTGCCACGAAAGCGGGCATGTAATTATTGTATTGGTCCTTATCTTGTGCTACCAAACGAACCGGCTGAACACCCGGCGGCATGCCGTCAATATACGTGCCTTTGGGATGCAACCTTGCCAGCTCGGCAGTTGAACAAGCCGCCAAAAAAATCACCGCACCCATTGCGACGATAAAGCCGCGCATTAAATTTTGTACTCTCATCTTGCTTCTCCAAACGCCATTAAACACTGTACGCAATATCATTGCCATGCGGACAAATACGCCAATATTTTAACGTTAGACGCAACATAATATTGTTTTTCCCACATAAACAAACACGGCAAACCGCGTTGGCACACCAAAAAACCCGATACCATAACGAATTGCCGTGCCGCTCATTTCTGCACTCCGAATATTTTATTTCTTCAACTCTTTCGCCAAATACAGCCATGTTTCAATGACAGTGTCGGGATTGAGCGAAATGGTTTCGATGCCTTCTTCCACCAGCCATTTGGCAAAGTCAGGGTGATCGGACGGACCTTGACCACAGATGCCAATGTATTTGTTGTGTTTTCGGCAGGCTTGAATGGCCAAATGCAGCATGACTTTAACGGCGGGGTCGCGTTCATCGAAAGTGGCGGCAATCGGTCCGCCGCTGTCGCGGTCCACGCCCAAAGTGAGCTGGGTCATGTCGTTTGAACCGATAGAGAAGCCGTCGAAATATTTCAGGAATTGCTCTGCCAGCAGCGCATTGGTTGGCACTTCACACATCATAATCAAGCGCAAGCCGTTTTTGCCGCGCTCCAAGCCGTTTTCTTTCAGCGCGTTCAGCACACCTTCGGCTTCTGCCAAAGTGCGCACAAATGGAATCATGATTTCAACGTTGGTTAAACCCATTTCATCGCGGACACGTGAGAGGGCGCGGCATTCCAGTGCAAAACAGTCTTTGAAGTCTTCGGATACATAGCGCGCCGCACCGCGGAAGCCCAGCATCGGATTTTCTTCGTGCGGTTCATACAGATTACCGCCGATGAGGTTGGCGTATTCATTGGATTTAAAATCCGACATACGCACAATCACTTTTTTCGGATATACCGCTGCCGCCAAAGTAGCAACGCCTTCCGTGATTTTATCAATATAGAAATCAACGGGAGAAGCATAGCCAACGATGCGGGCGGCAATGGTATTTTTCAACTCGGTGTCTTGGCGGTCGAATTCCAGCAAGGCTTTGGGGTGGATGCCGATTTGGCGGTTGATAATGAATTCCATGCGAGCCAAACCAATGCCTTCGTTGGGCAAACCGGCAAAGCTGAATGCCAGTTCGGGGTTGCCAACATTCATCATGATTTTGGCGGGTGCGGCTGGCATGTTGTCCAGAGCCAAATCCACCACATCAACTTTCAGCAATCCGTCGTACACCAAACCGGTATCACCTTCTGCGCAGGATACGGTAACTTCTTGGCTGTCTTTTAAAATTTCAGTGGCATTGCCGCAGCCAACCACGGCGGGAATGCCCAGTTCACGTGCGATAATGGCGGCGTGGCACGTACGACCGCCACGGTTGGTAACAATGGCGGTGGCACGTTTCATGACCGGCTCCCAATCGGGATCGGTCATGTCGGTTACCAACACATCACCGGCTTTAACGCTGTCCATTTCATCGGCGTTTTGAATCAAGCGCACTTTGCCTTGGCCGATTTTTTGCCCAATGGCGCGGCCTTCCACCAATACCGAAGATTTGTTTTCAATGCGGTAGCGGCGCAGGGTTTTGTTGCGGTCTTCCTGCGATTTTACGGTTTCCGGACGTGCCTGCAAGATATAGAGCTTGCCGTCCATGCCGTCACGACCCCATTCGATGTCCATCGGGCGGCCGTAATGTTCTTCAATAATCAGCGCGTATTTTGCCAGCTCAGTTACTTCTTTGGGCGTAATTGAAAATTGTTTGCGCTCGTTTTCATCAACGTCCACGGTTTTAACGGATTTGCCCGCTTGTGCCTCGTCGGTGAAAATCATTTTAATCAGTTTTGAACCCATGGTTTTGCGCAAAATTGCGGGGCGGTTGGCGCGCAATGTGGGTTTGTGTACATAAAATTCATCGGGATTTACCGCGCCTTGCACCACGGTTTCACCCAAGCCGTAAGACGCCGTGATGAATACCACTTGGTCAAAACCGGATTCGGTGTCCATGGTGAACATAACACCGGCGGTTCCGCTGTCGGAACGCACCATGCGCTGCACCCCCGCAGACAAAGCCACCACATCGTGGGCAAAGCCTTTGTGTACGCGGTAGGAAATGGCACGGTCGTTGTATAACGAAGCGAATACGTGGTGCATGGCTTCTTTAACATTGTCCACGCCTTGAATATTTAAGAATGTTTCCTGCTGGCCGGCAAATGAAGCATCGGGCAGGTCTTCAGCCGTTGCTGAAGAACGCACGGCAACCGAAATTTGGTCTGTTCCCGCGTCTGCCACCATCTTCGCCCAAGCTGTTTGAATATCGGCCTCCAATGCAGGCGGGAACGGGGTATCCAATACCCATTGGCGAATTTCCTTGCCGACACGCGCAAGTTCGGTAACGTTGTCCACGTCCAATTGCGCCAATGCTTGGCTGATGCGTTCGCTCAAGCCTTCATGCGCCAGAAATTGACGGTACGCATCTGCCGTGGTGGCGAATCCGCCCGGCACACGCACGCCTTTTTCAGTCAGTTGAGAAATCATTTCACCTAATGATGCGTTTTTACCGCCAACGCTTTCCACATCGGTCATACGGAGGTTTTCAAACCAAATGACGTTATTGCCAGCCATGTTCTTTGTCCAAGTATCAAAAAGTGGTAAAAATTTAGGCTGTCATTGTATCGGTTTGAGGCTGAACTGTCATTGTTTTTTGCTTTTGCGACAAGTGGTTTGAATCGGTTTTAAAGGCAGCCCCGAAAGTTGGAAATAATAAGCGTTTTGTTGGCTATTCGGCTTTCAGGCAGCCTGAATTTGTTTTTATTGATTATGTGTGTTTCACGCTATAATACGAACAAAGAAATAATTGATGAAATTCATGAAGGTTAAAACAATGAAAGGTTTACGCATCATATTCTCGGCAGCACTTTTGCTTTTGTCTGCGAGTATCTGGGCGCAGCGCACGGTTCCGGCAGATATGCGTGTGGCGGTGTTGGAAGCATCGCGCGGCCGTGAGGTTGTTTTGCGCAAGGCAACTTGGAGTCCAATACAAACCTTGAGTTTCAATTTGCTGGGCAGCGACAGGCAAACCTATCCCATCAATGCCGCCGTTCGGGTGCGCAACGAAAAAAACCTGTTTGAACCCTATGGCCGTTTGGTGAAATACTCAGGCAAAACCGTTGCCGTGCGTTTCGACAACCAAAACCGCATCAATGAGATTTGGATACTCACCGACAAAGAGCGTGCTGATTTGAAGGATCGAGCCAAAGAACAAGAGCAAATCACCCCGCGCTGATTTCCTGTTTTTACTGCACCTTGCGCCATTTTTCTGCCAAATGGCGCATTTGCTGTTTTTAGTTGTTGTTTTAATGTGAACAAAAAATCCATGAAAAAAGTTTTTATCCGTACCTTTGGCTGCCAAATGAATGAATATGACAGCGAAAAAATGCTGTCGGTGCTGGCAAATGGGCATGACACGCAACAAACCGATAACCCGGAAGAAGCCGACATTATTTTATTTAACACGTGTTCGGTGCGCGAGAAAGCGCAGGAAAAAGTATTTTCCGATTTGGGCAGGGTAAAAGATTTAAAAAATAAGAATCCGCAGTTAATTATTGGTGTGGGCGGGTGTGTGGCATCGCAGGAAGGTGAAGCCATTATCAAACGTGCGCCTTATGTTGATGTGGTGTTTGGTCCGCAAACCTTGCACCGATTGCCGCAAATGATTGCGGATAAAGAAACCACCGGTTTGTCGCAAGTGGATATTTCGTTTCCCGAAATTGAAAAATTCGATCACTTGCCGCCGGCGCGGGTGGACGGCGGCGCGGCATTTGTGTCCATTATGGAAGGCTGTTCCAAATACTGTAGTTTTTGCGTGGTGCCTTATACGCGCGGCGAAGAATTTTCACGTCCGCTCAACGATGTATTAACCGAAATCGCCCATTTGGCACAGCAAGGTGTCAAAGAAATTAATTTATTGGGGCAAAATGTCAATGCTTATCGCGGCGATATGGACGGCGGCGTGTGTGATTTTGCCGCACTGCTGCGCATTGTTCACGAAATTCCCGGCATTGAGCGGCTGCGCTTCACCACCAGCCACCCGCGCGAGTTTTCCGATGCCATTATTGAGTGTTACCGCGATTTGCCCAAACTGGTATCGCATTTACATTTACCCATTCAATCCGGTTCAGATCGTGTGTTGGCAGCAATGAAACGCGGCTATACCGCTTTGGAATACAAATCCATTGTGCGCAAATTGCGTAAATTCCGACCTGACTTGTGCTTGAGTTCTGATTTTATTGTTGGTTTCCCCGGTGAAACCGAGCAGGAATTTGAACAGACTTTAAAACTGGTTAAAGACATTGCGTTTGATTTGAGTTTTGTATTTATTTACAGTCCGCGCCCGGGCACACCTGCCGCCAATTTGCCCGATGATACGCCTCATGCCGAAAAAGTACGTCGCTTGGAAGCCTTAAACGAAGTGATTGAAGCCGAAACCGCACGCATCAACCAAACCATGCTGGGCAGTGTGCAGCGGTGTTTGGTGGAAGGCATTTCCAAAAAAGATCCCGACCAATTGCAAGCGCGTACTGCCAATAATCGTGTGGTGAATTTCACGGGAAAACCCGAGCTGATTCACCAAATGGCGGAACTGGAAATCACCGAGGCTTATACGTTTTCGCTGCGCGGCAAGTTGGTTTGCTTGCCGTTGTAATAAAGTTTCAAATGACGCGAGGCATCTTTTACTTCAACGCCTTGAGTAAGCAACCACCTAAGGAACTCGCTCTGCTTCACCACTCAATCCTTCCTAAATCGTTGAATATAGGTATACATCAAACAAAAATGTTTAAACAATCAAGCAGAATTTAAACTTTTTTGTATAAAAACAGGCTGCCTGAAAATTCAGGCAGCCTGTTTTGATTACTATAGCTGTACTATTATTTTTTCAAAAAAGAAAACATAGCCTATTCAGCAGATTTCAGATAATTAGCCGTAATTTTTCTGGCTAGTCGTTTTGAAAAATTTAATAGTTCAGCTATACATTACCGCATGGCTTTTAATGCTGCTTTTGCCAAAAAACCCGAACGGGTTTCGTGGTGTGCGCTGACATAGTCATCAACCCGTGCCAGCAGATATTCAGGCCAACTGACATTAAAACGCAATTGCCGGGTGTTGAGTTTATCCAAATCCACTTCTGCGACTGCCCAGATTGCGTCGGCATAATCGGGATTTTGTTTTAACACATCAATGGCGGTAGGCTGAATGCCGTGAAATTCGGCATCTTCCAACAGCCCCTCAACATGAAACACAATCGCTTCTTTGGCATTGGCAACCGCTTCTTCCAAAGTGTCGCCCGCCGAAAATGCACCCGGAACATCAGGTATGGTTACGCCGTAGGCAGTGCCTGTTTCATGGTGGATAACCAAGGGGATTAACATCATAAAACTCCTTTTTGAATGTTTTTCATCTCTTCACTTTCAGGTTTAAAACAACGAGGCTGCGCCTCGCTGTTTTTTATTTCCAGCCAGCTTGTTTAAAAATGCTGTGGATTGTGCCGATTGGCAAATCCTTTTTCGGGTGCGGTACGGTAACGCGTCTTGTTTTGCTGTCGTGTTTAAACTGCTCATGACTGCCACGCTTACCCACCGAATACCAACCGTCTGCTTTCAACCGCTTGATGATTTCATCGCTGGTCATATTGCTGCTCCTGAAAGTCAGAGAATATTACTGCTTTATTTGTGTGTATTTTTACACAACAATTAAACCTTGTAAACTTTGCTAAATAATTTGTGTATTTTTACACATTTATTTTTACCCTGGTGTAGCCGTTGTCATTGGCTATGATAGCTATCTTATTGGCAGGGTACGGGTAAAAAGTAAATGCTGTTGGTCATTGAAAACAGATAACGGGAAACAGCCTTTGAATGGATATTGGCAGATTGATTTATGCCCAGACTTTTTCGATGCTGTCTTTTAAAATGCCCACGAGCGGATCGTGTTCGTATTCGTTGGCATAGATAAAACCCAGCTCGATTTGCTGTTTGGGAAAATCCAATATATGAATGTTTTTGCCTTGAGCAATGCCATCTTCAGCGTCGTGTAGCGGCACTAAGGCGATGCCGATTTGTGCGGCAACCAAGTCAATAATGGTGGCTTGCTGATCACAAATCACGGAGCGCGGCGGATTGAGGCGGTAGTCGTGCCATAATTTTGTGCCTTGCCGGCGGCTGCCTGAAGCCTCTGACATCTCAATCCATGGATAATTATTCAGGCTTTTGGGTAAATTGCTTTCCAAATCAGCACTGAATTCATTGGCGCAAATCAACACATAATCAATGGATTCCAAGAAAATACAGCGCACGCTGCGATAGGGGTTGTTGCCTAGAAAAAAACCGCCGTGCAGTTCCTTTTTGCGGATTTGATTGATGAGATGACCGCTTAAACCGTGGTGATAATTGAGTTTGACATGCGGATGCTGTCTGAAAATATCTTGAGTGAGCGCGGCAATTTTGTGTCCGGGCAAAGGGTAAATCAAGCCCAATTCAATTTGATTGGCGTATTGTTCGGATAAGCTGGAAGCAAAGCGATCAAGCTGGTGCATGTGTTGTAAGAGTGCCTCGGCATGGGGTAGAAATGCTTCACCGCTACGGGTGAGCGTCATGCCTTGTGCATTGCGCTCAAACAACACAATGTCCAGATTTTTTTCAATGGCTTTAATTTGAGCCGATACGGCAGGCTGCGACAAACACAAAGTTTCTGCGGCGTGGGTCAAATTGCCTTGATGTGCGACTGCCACGAAACTTTTGAGTTGATTTAAATCCATGTTTGCCGCTCTTTGTGCATTGTGGTTTGAGGTATGTTTATATCAGCCAGCCGGTGGGGGTAATTGATTTATCGTCCAATAAATTCATAATTCCCATTATCAAGCGGAAAACATACCAAACAAAAACGGCAGCCAGCACCAAAAAACCAATTAAAATCAAGCACAAAATACCGCCAATCAAAGCACCTGCCAATGCTACCCAAAAGGTACGGATTAAAAATTGCATGTGATCATGATAAATCGTACCGCGCATTTCATCGCGTTTCACATAGGCAATGATAACGCCGACAAACGGGGTAATGGCGGTAAAAAGGCCCAAAGCAAACATGGCATAGGCAATAATGGTGAATATTTTTTGTTGCTGCTGAGGATTTTTAGCAGGGGCAATTTGCGTATTTTGCGTATTTTGTGCGTTGGTGTTTTCGGTTTCATTGCTCGCAACAGCTTGTGTATCAGCATTTTCGGCTTCATTGCTCGCGATAGCTTGTGTATCGGTGTTTTCAGTTTCATTGCTCATGACAGCTTCCCAAAATAGTTTTAGAGGTTTTAATTATCGGCTGAATTGTTGCCTGCAACAAGGATTTTCAGGGTTAAAACTGCGTAAAAAATAATGGCGAAAAAAAACAAAATACGCCAGAATAACTGCGATTCATTTTTTCAGGCAGCCTCAACCAATGCTCAGTTACCGCCACGCTTTTCACGCCGGCAATCATGCCGATGTGTTAAAGCATTTTTGTTTGTTTGCCGTTTTGACGTATTTTAATCAAAAAGACAAACCCTATTGGTATATCGATACCCATGCCGGCGCGGGATTATATGACCTGCACGATGAGAAAGCACAAAAAATAGGCGAATACCAAAACGGCATCGCCCGCGTATTGGCACACCACGGGCTGCCTGAAGATTTGACTGCGTTTACAAGCTACCTGAAACAGGCTGTGCCGGACATGAACGTGCATTACTGCGGGTCTCCGTGGCTGGCGCAGGCACTGGTGCGCCGCGATGACCGCTTGCGTTTGTTTGAATTGCACCCAACAGATTATGCTTTGTTGAATCAAAACATGCAGGAAAGCAGGGCGGCAAAACGAACACAAATTATTCACGGCGATGGATTTAAAGGTTTGTTGTCTTTATTGCCGCCGCCCACGCGCCGTGCCGTGGTGTTAATTGATCCGCCGTATGAGTTGAAACAAGATTATTCGGCGGCGGTGCAAACTTTACAAGCAGCATTAAAAAAATTTGCCGGCGGCTGTTATTTACTGTGGTATCCGATGCTCAGCCGCACAGAGTCTATTGGGCTGCCTGAAAAGCTGAAAAAACTGTCGCCTGCATCGTATGTACATGCCCAATTGCAGGTAAACCGCCCGCGGGCAGACGGTTTGGGTATGCACGGCAGCGGTATGTTTATTATCAATCCGCCTTATACTTTGGTACAAATCTTGCGTGAAGTGCTGCCGATATTGACGGCTGTTTTGGCGCAGGACAGCGGCGCGGTATGGCATTTGGATGGCAAAGCCGTTTGATTGCAGATTCTCGGTATCGGCGGTTTTTTAAACCCGTGCCGCTGGGATTAAACCGATTTCTGTGGCAAGATAGGAAAGTAAAGTAAGCAGTTGCTTAGATTAATGATGATTTATCGGAAGGAAAAATAATGTTAGGTAAAGGCGGTTTGGGTGGTTTGATGAAACAAGCCCAGCAAATGCAAGAACGCATGAAAAAAGCCCAAGAGGATTTGGGCAATGTTGAAGTGCAGGGTGAATCGGGTGCGGGTATGGTTAAGGTGGCAATGACCTGCCATTACGGCGTGAAACGCATTCAAATTGACGACAGCCTATTGGCTGATGCGGCAGACGACAAAGAGATGCTGGAAGATTTAATCGCCGCTGCTGTGAACGATGCTGTTCGCAAAGCGGAATCAACCACAAACGAGCGCATGGCGCAGTTTACGCAAGGTTTTAATTTACCGCCGGGCATGGGTGATTTTTTTAAATAATTTAAATAAACCGCAAGATGCAAAAACACCGATTTAAATTTGGCTTTGATTTAAAGTATCCAATTTTAATCGGTGTTTTTTGTGAAGCGGGGAATGGCGGTAAAAAGTAAAAACTTTTCAGGCAGCCATTCTTTTCAGGCAGCCGCTTTTTTAATGATGCCGAGCATCAATCAGTGATTTGCCACATTTGCCAGTGAACCGCCGATGCTTTTGGGCAGAACACGTGGCGCAGCGGCTTTCATGCCGCGTTCGGTACGCACTTTGGCAATGAGTTGATCAACGGTATTCATGGCAGAGTCAAGGTCGTGCATTTTGACTTGGTATTTGCCGCCGATAATCAACAGGGGCGTGGCACTGATGGCGTATTGTTTGGTGATGTCTTGCATGCGTCTGGCTTGAACCGGGTTATTCAGTGAATGGTAGGCACTCAAAACAGGGGCGAATCCATTTTGTCTTGCAGCCCATGATTCAAATGTTTTGGGGTCGGCAAGGTTGACTTTCTGCTCAAACATGGCATTGAAAATCACAGGGTTGGCTTGGGTTTTGGTGTTGCTGCTGTTAACGGCGGCGGCAATGCGTGCCAGATTCAGCATGTTGTTGTCCCAAACCACGTGTTCGGTGCGTAAGTAAGTATCCGATGCAAATGATTTGCTGTGTTTGAGTAAAATGGGGTCGAGGTTGTAACAGTGGATACAGCTGTAGGAAAAGAATTCCAGCACCTCAATTTTGCTGTTGTCGGTTTGCGGTATTGTTTGCTTCAATACGGTGTAATCTGTGCCTTCGGTTAAGGCGTAGGCAAAATTGCCGGTAAATAAAAGGGAAGCGGCTAATGCCAAAGCGGTTTTTTTCATGTGTTTCAATCCTTAATGAGTGGTTTATGTATGTGGTTTATGGTGCGGTGCGCATCAGTGAATCAATATTGTTTTGCTGCAATTGTTTATTGATGGTATCGGCTTGCCGGCGATTCATCGGTGCGGTTTCTACTCGGTAAACGGCAGAACCGTTTACTTGGCTGCTTTTAATGTGTGTGTCCACGCCGAGTATGGCCAGTTTGGCGCGTTGGCTGTCTGCTGATTTTTCGTCTTTAAATGAACCCAGTTGCAGCAATACACGTGAAACGGCGGCTTTTTCGGTGTTTTTTGCAGCCGTTTCTGTTGCTGTTTTTTCTGTTGCTTTTGCTGCGGTTTCTTTTTCTGCTTTCTCTGCTGCCGCTTTTTGCGCTTTTTCCAAGCTGCCGCTGTTTAATATGGATTCGGGCGACACAGTTTCGGGTGTGTTTTTGGCAGCGGGTTTAACAATGGGCTTGGCGGTTTTTTCCAACGGTGATGAAGCTGTCTGTGCGGTGGGTTTATCGGTTGATGTATTCGGTGTTTCATTGGGTTGTTGGTCAATAAAGCTGCCCAATACATCAGAAGAGGCAGACGCAGACGCATTGCCGCGAATAATTTCCGGTGTAAAAATCAGCGGAATATTGTTTTGCGGCGTTAAAATTTCCGGCGGCGATTCGGATTCGGCTGGTGTGGCGGCAGGCTGTTTGAAGTGAGTGGGATTTTGATTGATGTACCACAATACACCGCCAATCACGATAACCGCCAGCAACAAACCCACGACAAAGCCGATTAGCCCTTTGCTGCCGGCATGATTTGGCTGTGCGGCGGTTTGTCTTTTGTTGGGTTGCTTTTTTTTCATACTGTTGGCAGAGAAAATAATGTGGCATTCTAGCAAAATCAGTGTGATTGTGCGAAAACGGCGGTTAAGTTTTCCGGATTTTGCACAAAAACAAATTTCATAAAATGGCTTTATCGTCGTTGTATTGAATGGCAGAATGATTTTGTGTTGGCGCGGTGTCAATCATGGCGGCGGTCATGGTTTTAAAAGTGAACTGTAACAGCAGTCGGCGAAAATGAGTAATCACTTATATAATAGTCGCCAAACAATAACAGAAATAATAAATAAGGCTGCCTGAAACACCATGAATATTTTAATTTGTAATGACGATGGCTATTTGGCATACGGTTTGGCGGTTTTGGCGCGGGTGGCGGGTGAATTTGCCAATGTGCGGGTGGTTGCGCCCGAGCGGGATCGCAGCGGCGTGAGTAATTCGCTGACGCTGGATCGTCCCTTGCGTTTGCGCCAAGCGGAAAATGGTTTTTACTTTGTGAGCGGTACGCCCACCGATTGTGTGCATTTGGCACTGTATGCCATGCCCGACTTTAAACCCGATTTAATGCTCTCAGGTATCAATCACGGCGCGAATATGGGTGATGACACGCTGTATTCAGGCACGGTAGCAGCGGCAACGGAAGCCTATTTATTGGGTATTCCCGCTTTGGCGTTTTCACTGAACGACAAGCAAAACCGTTATTGGACAACGGCGGAACAAGTGGTGTGGCGCATGTTGGAAAAATTTTTGTGCCAAGTACCGAGTGAACCGATGTTGTGGAACATCAATATTCCCGCCGTGCCGCCCGAAAATGTGCGTGGCTGCCGCATCACGCGGCTGGGACGGCGGCATCATGCCCAATCAGTGGTGCCGACAAGAAGTCCGCGCGGTGAACCGATGTATTGGATTGGTCCTGCCGGTGATGCGGCAGACCGTGAGCGCGGCACGGATTTTGCCGAAAACGAAGCCGGATTTGTAACCGTTACCCCGTTGCAAATGGATTTGACCGATTATCGGCAAACCGACGCTGTATCTGCGTTTTGGCAGGATTTGAACGCATGAGCTTAACCCGACACGGACGCGGTGCAGACTATGAATTGCGGCGTATTCGCATGGTGGCGCGTTTGGCGCAAATGGGCATACACCGCGCCGAAGTTTTGAGTGCGCTGGCAAGTGTGCCGCGCCATTTGTTTGTGGAAGAAGCCTTGCGTTCGCGCGCTTATGATGACACGGCATTGCCTTTGGGTTTGGGGCAAACCATTTCCCAGCCTTACACCGTGGCGATAATGACGCAGCTGCTACTGGGTGAAGGGCCGATTAATCGCTTGCGGCGGGTATTGGAAATCGGCACGGGCTGCGGTTACCAAACAGCGGTGTTGCAGATGCTGTGGCTGCCTGAAATCTATTCGGTGGAACGTTTGCGCCTGTTGCATGAACGCGCCAAACGGCATTTGCGGGCAGTGCGTTCGGCTTCGGCACCGCGGCTGGTGTGCGGCGACGGTTATTTGGGACTGCCTGAACGAGCACCGTTTGACGGTATTGTGATTACCGCCGCGCCCGGTCAGATTCCGGTGCCGCTGTTGCAGCAGCTGGCGGTGGGCGGGCGCATGGTTTTGCCGCTGTCTGAAGGCAATACCCAGTTTTTATGGGTGATTGATAAAACGACAGACGGTTATCGGGAAACCTGTGTACAGGAAGCCTTATTTGTGCCGCTGGTGAGCGATGCTTAATGTTTCGGGATGCGGGCTGATGACGAAAATAAATGGCCGTTTCCGTGTGTTGTGTTCAAATTCGGGTGCGGGTCAATTTGTCGGACTGCGTGGATTGTTTTATGATAGTGTCTATTCGATTGATGTGCGGTGTGATTGTTTTAATACGATAAGGTAATGACGATGTTGAAAAAAAATTATGTTTATTGGATTGGGTCTGGTTTGGCAATGGCATTGAGTGCCTGCTCTTGGTTAAAACAAGATCCCGCGCCCACACAATCCGGTACCGACGGCAGTTATCAAACACCGGAAACCACAGCAACGCCCGGGTATGACAATACAGCACCCTATACACCGGGTGTTGCGGCAGCACAGGCAACAGCGGTTGTGCCGCAGGCTGCCGGGCAATACGCATCGGTGGACGTGCGCGCCGCATCGCATACCGTGGTGAAAGGCGACACGGTTTACAACATTGCCAAACGCTATCAAATTACCCAAGAACAATTGCGTTCGTGGAACAGTGTGGGTGAGGATAATAATATCAGCTTGGGTCAAACCTTGCGGGTGAAACCGGCAGGCTATGTTGCGCCTGCTGTTGCCGCCGTTGTGCCTGCGGTGCAACAACCTGCGGTAACGGTTACGCCTGTGCCGGTTGTACCTGCGCCTGTTGTGCCGGCAAGCACTGTTGCTGTTCCTGCCAAACCCGCCGCCGCGGGTGCAACCCGTTCGGTCAGCGGCATTGAGTGGCAGCGTCCCACTGCCGGCAAGGTATTGCAGGAATTCAGCGGCAGCACCAAAGGCATTGACATCGGCGGCACTTTGGGGCAGCCGATTTATGCGGCGGCAGACGGCAAAGTGGTGTACAGCGGCTCGGGTTTACGCGGCTATGGCAATTTGATTATTTTGCAACACAACCAAACCTATTTGACGGCATACAGCCACAATCAAAGTTTGTTGGTGAAAGAGAATCAACAAGTGAAGCGCGGTCAGCAAATTGCCACCATGGGCAACAGCGATGCCAAGCGCACGCAGCTGCATTTTGAATTGCGTGAAAACGGTACACCGATGGATCCGAGCAGATTTTTACCGATGTAGCAGCGGCACAATCAAAATACTGAAAAATTTATCATGCGATGATGATGAACGGTTGCTGCCGTTTATTGCGTTCATGTTTCAGGCTGCCTGAAAAAACCAAATCGAACAATGATTTGGTTTTTTTATGATTCAGTGTTTGCCTGATCGCCAAATTGACCACAACAACCACAAACTGTTGCCGAAAGCGAGCAAATAGCCGATAAATCCGAAAAACGGTAAGCCGAACATTTTGGGACCGGCATTGATATTCATCACAATAGACGAGCCGATAATCAATGCAGCGGTAACAATGCCCATGGTCAGCCGATTGGTGATGTGGTCTAAACGGTTGTTCAATTCTTCTAAGCGTTTAATATCCAGATTGATGCCGAAACGCCCTTTTTGCAGACGCTGACCAAACCGCAGAAGATTGTGCGGTATGTCGCCGGCAATAAAAGCGAGCATACGGGCGTTGGCTTGGCTTTTTTGCCAGATTTCCTGCGGAGAGATGCGTTGGCGAATCAGTTTTTTGATAATGGGTTTGGTGTGGGTTAAAAGTTCAAAGTCGCCGTCCAGCTGCTTCAGCACACCATCTAAAGTCATTAATGTTTTGAACAGCATCACCAATTCAGCGGGCAAGGTGAGTTCGTGCGTGCGCAAAATTCGAGTGATGTCGCCGATGACTTGGCTGATGCGCAAGTGGCGCATGGGAACGTGTTCGTAATTACTGAGCATTTCCATTAAATCCATGCCCAGCAAGTCTTCATCAGGTATTTCGCCTTGCGCCCAATTGCTGAGTACAAATTGCATGGCATTGCCGTCGCGCCGCATTAAAGCGTAAATTAAAGCAATGATTTCGCGGCGACGTGTTTGGCTTAACTGTCCGATTAAACCAAAGTCAACCAATGTAATATTATTGGCTGAATTGAAAAAGATGTTGCCCGGATGCGGGTCGGCATGGAAAATACCTTGCTGCAAAATCATATTCAATAAGCAGTCGGTGATGTTTTCGGCAAGCTGCCGGCGGGTGGCTGGCGGTAAATCATCGGGACGCACACGGCTTAATAATGTGCCGTCAATGAATTCCTGCGCCAATAATTTTTGGGTGGAGTATTCCGGATAGACGCTCGGAATATGCAAATGCGGTGTGTCTCGGTAAATGCGGGCAAAATATTGAATATAATGCAACTCGTTGCTTAAATCAGTTTCTTTGGTTAATGACCGTGCGAAATAATGCACCATCTGTACCGGACGATAGCGGCGCGTTTCGGGTATTTCTGTTTCAATAAGCGTGGCAATATGGGTTAGAATGCGCAAATCTGCAGCAATGGTGGCATCAATATTCGGGCGTTTGATTTTCAGAGCCGTATTGTTGCCGCCGTGTAGGCGAGCAAAGTGAACTTGAGCGATAGATGCACTGCCCAGCGGCTGAGGATCAATGTATTCAAAAACATCGTCAATATTTTGTGTGAGTTCCTGTTGTATCAATTGCCGAATGGAATCAGCGGGCAGTTCACGGGCATTGTCTTGCAATTTGGCAAAAGCATCTGTCCATTCTGCATCAAAAATATCGGTGCGGGTGGACAACAATTGACCTAATTTAATGAAAGCAGGTCCCAAATCTTCCAACGCCATTGCTGTGCGCTGCGGCAGAGAATGGCGGCGAATGCGGCCGGAATCGGCTTCCGATTGATGGTTTCGCCGAAAAGGCGTGGGGAGTTTGATGCGTGAAGCAAATTCACCCAGTCCGTGTTTGGTTAAAACAGCGGTGATTTCGCGAAGGCGCGATAAATCCCCAAGGGCGGATAAAGCAGATTTTTTCATATTGTTGGCAGTGAGCAATTGAAAGTCGGTGCTTGACAAGGATAGCACAAGCACCCTTGCTGAGAAGCGGTTTAATGTCTCTTGAAATGATTTATTTGGCACAGTTTTGAGGGATTTTTTTGCTGAAGAGGTCGCACACCTACGGTTCTGAAGCAAAGACGAACGGCGAAAAAAGCACCAAAACAAAATACATCTAAAGAAATTGTTTCAAGAGATTAAACAGCTTCTGTAAGTATGACAGAAACGAGTAAACCGAATGAATGGAATCAGAAAAAAAATCAGTCGGTCAGTGTTGAGTGTGTGTATCGCTTTGTCGCTGATGAATTATGCCCAAGCCGCGCCGGAAGGTTTGGATAATGCGGCGTTGGATCGGCTGATTCAAGAACGCAGTGAAGTGTTGAGCGGTGAAGACGGTTCAGGTGATTTGTTGATGAACGCCATGGGTTTATTGGGCGTTGCCTACCGTTTCGGCGGCAATTCTCCCATCAGCGGTTTGGATTGCAGCGGGTTTATGCAATATATTTTTAAACGGTCGTTTAAAGTAAACTTGCCGCGCACCTCCCGCGAAATGGCAAAAGAGGGTGAAGCAGTATCCAAAGAAGAATTGCAGCCGGGTGATATGGTGTTTTTTAACACACTGGGGCGCGGCGTTTCACATGTGGGCATGTATATCGGTAAAGGACGCATGATTCACGCACCGCGCACCGGTAAAGACATTGAGATTGTCAGTATTGACAGCGGATATTGGGCAAAAAAATACGTTTCCGCCCGCCGAGTAGTGCATTCGACGGCACGTTTCTTGCCCTGATTTTTAAAGGAGTTGTGCCGTGCCGATTCCCGATATGCCCAAATGGCTCAATGAACAAGGTGAAGCCGTGTCCTGCACTGAAAAAATCAAAGTGATGCAGCAAAATATGCAGGAATTATTTCAGGTAGCCCAAGATGCGTTTGAAGACGGCTTGTTAATGGGTTGTACAGAAGTGCAATTGCGCGATTATTTACACAAATTGATGAATGCGGTGGAAAACCCGTATTCATCAGAAAATTAAATGGTTTCAGGCAGCCGCAATGCGCAAAACAGGCTGCCTGAAAAACAGCAATCAAGACACAAGGACACAATATGCGGTTTGCATTTTTCTTTCCCGGGCAAGGTTCGCAGAGTTTGAATATGATGGCAGGCTTTGCCGGCATGCCGATAGTAAAAGCTGCTTTTGACGAAGCGAGCGCAGTTTTAAATCTGGATTTATGGGCGATGATTAATGGCGGCGATGCCGATTTGATTAACGAAACCGTGAATACCCAGCCTTTGATGTTGGCAGCGGGTGTTGCCGCGTGGCGTGCCTATCAGGAACTGGGCGGCAAGTTGCCTGCGGCACTGGCGGGACACAGTTTGGGCGAATACACCGCGCTGGTGGCTTCAGGCAGCCTGTTGTTTACTGATGCCGTGCGTTTGGTGCGTTTGCGCGCCGAACTCATGCAGGAAGCCGTGCCGCAAGGGCAAGGCGCGATGGCGGCGGTGTTGGGTTTGGACGACGAAGCCGTGCGCCAAGTGTGCGCCCAAGCAGAAAAAGAATGTGCAGGCGAAACGGCAGAAGCGGTGAATTTTAATTCACCCGGGCAGGTGGTGATTGCGGGCAGTGCCGCTGCCATTGCGCATGCTGTTGAACTGGCAAAAGCGGCGGGCGCGAAGCGCGCAGTGCCTTTGCCTGTGTCTGTGCCGTCGCATTGCCGATTGATGAAGCCTGCGGCGGAAAAATTGGCAAAAGCCTTGCAAAACACAGACATCAAAACACCGCAAATACGGGTTATCCACAACGCTGATGTGGCGGCACATAACGACGCGGTAGCGATTAAAGACGCGTTGGTGCGTCAATTGTATTCACCCGTGCGCTGGACGGAAACCGTATCGCTTTTGGTGAGCGAGGGTATTACCGAATCCGCCGAATGCGGCCCCGGCAAGGTGTTGGCAGGATTGGCAAAACGCATTGATAAAGCAGCGGTTTGTACGGCACTGGTGAGTGAAGACGCGGTGCGCGGGTTTATTGCGGCACACTGAAATTCGGTTACAACACAAATGAATCCCATGAATAATCGGTAGTCAAACAAGCCAGAGCCGATTAATTCGAGGGGTATGATTGATTACCAACTGGAAAGAGTAAACAAATGAATCAAGATTTGACAGGTAAAGTCGCTTTGGTAACAGGCGCGTCGCGCGGCATTGGTGCGGCAATTGCCAAAACTTTGGCGGAACATGGCGCGAAAGTGATTGGTACGGGAATCACCGAATCTGCCGCGGCGGCAATTGGTGAAACCTTGAAAATATTCGGCGGTGAAGGGTGTGTGCTGAATATCGAAGAAGAAAACAGCATTGAAAATGTGGTTGCCGATATTGAAAAAGCACACGGCAGAATTGATATTTTGGTAAACAATGCAGGGATTACCCGTGATAACTTATTGATGCGCATGAAAGAATCTGAATGGGACGAAATCATGCAAATCAATTTGAAATCGGTATTCCGTGCATCTAAAGCCGTGGTACGCGGCATGATGAAAGCGCGTGCGGGACGCATCATCAGCATCGCTTCCGTGGTTGGTGTGATGGGCAATGCAGGGCAAACCAATTATGCCGCTGCTAAAGCAGGTTTAATCGGCTTTTCCAAATCCATGGCACGCGAAGTCGGCAGCCGTGGGATTACCGTCAATTGTGTCGCCCCGGGCTTTATCGATACCGCCATGACCCGCGCCCTGCCGCAAGAACAGCGCGATGTGTTTACCGCCCAAACCGCGCTGGGATACTTTGGTACACCTGAAGACGTTGCCGATGCCGTATTGTTTTTGGCAAGCGACCAAGCCCGCTACATCACCGGGCAAACCTTGCATGTAAACGGCGGCATGTTGATGCCGTAACAACATCAACAAATTCAGGTGTTTTCAGGCAGCCTAATGATTCATATTCAGGCTGCCTGAAATAAAATTTCAGCCATTCATTTCTATCTAATATAACGACCAATCAACATGCCAACCATTACCGTATTGCCGCACCCGGAACTCTGTCCTGAAGGCAGCGTGTTTGAAGCCAAAATCGGCGAGAGCATTTGCGATGCGCTGCTCAATCAGCACATCGAAATCGAACATGCCTGTGAAAAATCCTGCGCCTGCACCACATGCCATGTTTTGGTTCGCAAAGGTTTTGGCAGCCTGTCTGCTGCCGATGAAATTGAAGAAGACTTGCTTGACCAGGCATGGGGCTTGGAAGCAGATTCACGTTTGAGCTGTCAGGCAAAAGTGGGCAAAGAAGACATAACCGTAGAAATCCCCAAATACACCATCAACCATGCCCGTGAGCATCATTGATACAAATTAAGGAAATGCCATGAAATGGACTGATGTCTATCGTATTGCCGAATCCTTGGCAGATGCGCACAGCGATATTCACCCGCAAAACATTCGGTTTACCGAATTGCGCGCTTTGGTGTTGGGCTTGCCGGAATTTGATGATAATCCCGATCACTGCGGTGAAAAAGTATTGGAAGCCATTCAGCAAGCGTGGATTGAAGAAATAAGCTGAAGCGGCAGATTTGTTTCTTCGTCTCAATCAAATCAATCAGGCTGCCTGAAAAATTCAGCAGCCAATCTCTATTTTCCCACCACCCAAAACACCGTCATCAAACCCAAAAAGGTGAGCAGCAGCGAGCCGCCTAAATGCAGAGCGATGTGTGCGAATGCCATACCGAATCGGTGATTCTGCAGCAGCGACACAGATTCCAATGAAAAACTGGAAAAAGTGGTCAGCGCACCCAAAAAACCGGTGATTAAAAATAAACGCCATTCCGTACTGAATACAGGCAGGCTGTTAAATAACGCCGCGATAACACCGATTAAATACGCACCAATCCAATTGGCGAGCAATGTTCCCAGCGGCAGATGCGGGTGAATCAGATTAAACGCATTACCCAAGCACCAGCGCAGCAACGCACCCAATACCGCGCCGCAGGCAATTGCCAATATAGAATACATAAATTTGTTTTGGTAGCGGAAAAGGCAAATTGTAATACCAAATTCACAAATTAAATATACCTTATGGGCAGCCAACAAGACGATATTTATTACACCGGCGATGGCTACGGACACGTGGTGATGGCACGCGACGGCGCAGATAAAATTTACGGCGGCATCGGCAGAGAATATGTACTTGCCGACAGCGCCATTGCAACGGGTTGGATAGACACGGTTTACGGCGGCGGCGGTGTGGACATCATCATGGGCGGTGGCGGCGGCGATTATTTGTATGGCAACGACAGCAGTGAAACTTATAAAACAACCACTGCCGACAGCGGCAAAGAAGGCGATTGGTTGGGCGGACAGCACGGCAATGATTGGCTCTATGGCAGTGAGCGGCGCGATATGCTGTTCGGCGGCGACGGGCGAGACCATATATCAGCAGGCGCAGGCAATGATTTGATATTGGGCGACGCCAATTACACCGCCAATCCACGTACTTCCCTACTCCCATACAGCAACAGCGTATGGGGTTTTTTATGGCAGCCAAACGGCGCAGTCAACCGCGACATGACCGGCAGCACAACCGTTATTGCCGCCAATTATCTGGCGTTTTTATGGGATTGGACAATCGATCCC
>NZ_JQKE01000035.1 GCF_000745895.1 Stenoxybacter acetivorans DSM 19021
ATTGCTTCTTGGCGCAACAAATGGCCGCTTTTGTCGGCGTATTTCCGTTATCCTGAAGCGATACGCAAACCGATTTACACCACCAATGCGGTGGAAGCGGTACACCGTCAATTCCGCAAGCTGACCAAAACCAAAGGTGCGTTTCCCAATGAGGACAGTCTGCTGAA
Source organism: Stenoxybacter acetivorans DSM 19021 (assembly GCF_000745895.1). Taxonomy (GTDB): domain Bacteria; phylum Pseudomonadota; class Gammaproteobacteria; order Burkholderiales; family Neisseriaceae; genus Stenoxybacter; species Stenoxybacter acetivorans. The sequence continues at coordinate 168 of NZ_JQKE01000035.1, forward strand.
GCTTTTGTATGTCGGCATCAATAAGGCATCAGAAAAATGGACGATGCCCATACAGAATTGGGGGCAGGCGGTCAGCCAACTTTCCATTTATTTCGAGGGAAGACTCGATGATATAATCAAACTGTAGGATTTAACACTGACACAGAATTTTGAACGCCCTCGAAATACCCTGCGATTATCGTCGGACATCCCATGGGCGCGGTGAAAGAACAAAGTTCAAATCTATATGCCACAAAAATGGCTGAACAAGGATTTGTTACTTTGTCCGTTGATCTCGCCTTTTGGGGTGAGAGCGACGGCCAACCCCGAAATGCTGTAGCCCCCGAAATTTATTCCGAGACTTTCAGCGCAGCGGCAGATTATCTTGGTACTCGTTCTTTTGTTGACAGAAACCGAATCGGCGTTATCGGCATTTGCGGCAGCGGTAGTTTTTCCATCAGTGCCGCCAAGATTGATCCGCGCCTAAAGGCAATCGCCACAGTCAGCATGTATGATATGGGCGCTGCAAACCGCCACGCACTTAAAAATTCCCTGACTTTGGAGCAGAGAAAGCAGATCATCGCCGAGGCGGCGGAACAGCGTTATGTGGAATTTTTGGGCGGAGAAACCAAATACACCAGCGGTACAGTACATGAGATTAATAAAAATTCTAATCCCATTGAGATAGAGTTTTATGAATTTTACCGCACCCCGCGGGGTGAGTTCACGCCTGCAAGCTCTTCGCCCCTGCATACCACGCATCCAACCCTTTCCGGCAACACCAAATTCATGAATTTCTACCCCTTTAACGACATTGAAACCATTTCTCCGCGCCCAATGATGTTTATTGCCGGCGAAAATGCACATTCCATTGAGTTCAGCGAAGACGCATACAAGCGCGCGGGTGAACCGAAGGAGCTGGTAATCGTTCCCGGTGCAGGACACGTGGATCTTTACGACAGGGTGGGTATGATTCCTTGGGATAAACTGACGGCTTTCTTCAAGAAAAACTTGAAATAAGCAAATACAATTTCAGTGACAGAGAGGGCGGCATTTCAGCCCCCTCTTTGCTTGATGCAATTAATGTTATTGCCGCAAGCGTAAAGACGGCTGTGTTTTGCCTGTGAAATCCATTTTCTCAAGACCTTTTCAGCAATCACAAGCTCTTTTATCCATACAAAAATATCTTAAATAATGTACAAATTTCTTTGTCCATTGCTGCTTGCCTGTACTTCATCTTCCGGATTTGGCACAACCCACTTGAAATGACGAAGAACTTTTTTATTTCACTGTCTGCTGCGTCAAAAACGATTTTAAGCTTTGCAATTCCTGCAAAAACCGCGATAACTCCTGCAACGCACCTTCATAAACATCACGTTTAAAATCAATTACCTCATCAATCGGTGCCCAATATTGATGCCAACGCCAAGCATCGAACTCGGGGTGGTTGGTGGCGCGCAAATGCACATCGCTTTCACGCCCGACCAAGCGCAATAAATACCAAATTTGCTTTTGCCCTTTGTATGAACCGCGCCATTCCCGTTTCACCCAATGACTCGGCACGTCATAGCGCAGCCAATCGCGGGTGCGCCCCAAAATTTGTACGTGATGCGGCAATAGTCCGACTTCTTCCAAAAGTTCGCGGTACATCGCCGCTTCGGGGCTTTCTCCCGGTTTAATGCCGCCTTGCGGGAATTGCCATGAATGTTCGCGGATTCGTTTGCCCCAAAATACTTCGTTGCGCTGATTGGTGAGGATAATGCCAACGTTGGGGCGATAGCCTTCTCTGTCCAACATGATTATTCGCCCATAATGAATTAAAATGGACTGATTTTCGCATAAATGCGGCGGCTAAACCAGTTTAACCGATGTATCCGTGTGCGTATTGGAAAGCAATATTGATGACTGAAAATTCTTTGAATTTCAATAATGTGGATTGGTTTTTGCAAGCGCATTTGGCGGCAGTAACCGATGCGCGCTTGGCGGCGGTAAAAAAAATACCGCAAGAAATTGTGCTGGCAGGTGCAGATGGTGATGAAAGTTATCGGCGGCTGTCGGTGCGCTATCCGCAAGCACGGTTTACCGAATATGATGCGCGTGCCGACTGTCTTCAGGCTGCCTTAAAACGGCGCAAAGCAGCACAAAATCTTTGGCAGAAATTCACACAGGCTTTGCCGGCGCAAACCGCATCGCACAGGCTGCCTGAAACAGAATCTGCCGATATGGTGTGGAGCAATTTGGGTTTGCTGGCTCAGGATAATCCGATTGTGGTATTTGAAAACTGGGCAGCCGCTTTAAAACCGAATGGTATGCTGTTTTTTACCCATTTGGGCGCAGGTAGCCTAAAAGAAATTTTGGCTATCCGCCAAGGAGAAAATGCAGTATTTCATTCGTCGGTGTTTATGGACATGCACGACTTGGGCGATATGTTGTTTCACCACGGGTTTTACGATCCGGTTATGGACATGGATACGCTGACGCTACGTTATGCGGCTGCCGAACGTTTGATTGCCGATTTGCAAACAATTGGTGTGTGGTCAAAGCTGTATTCGGGCGACAAAAGCGCGGCAATCAGCGCGCTGACACAAGCCTTTGCCAAAGGTGAATGTAAAGAAATCACTTTGGAACTGGTTTATGGTCATGCCTTAAAGAAAATCAGGCTGCCTGAAAACACGGCTGAAGTACGATTTTATCCGGCAGCAAAAAATGATGCGTGAACCACCGTATCAATTGTTGCGTTCACGCCGAAAAACACTGCTGCTGTGTGTGAACCGTGAAGCACAATTGGTGGTGCGGGCACCGATGCGGCTGCCTGAAACACAAATTCGCGAATTTATTCGGCAAAAAAGCGATTGGATTAACAAAAAACAGCAGCAAATACGCGAACGCATTCAACAGCACCGTGTTTTGACTTTAACAGACGGCGAAACTGTGCCATTCTTGGGGCAGAATTATGTGGTGCGGCGTGAAAACACAGCTGAACCAATGTTTTCAAACGGCTGTTTATGGCTGCCGCAAACCATGACGGCAGCGGATTTTGCCGTTTGGCTGAAACAAGAGGCGCGGCAGTTTATCGGTTTGCGCACGGCATATTATGCGGCAATCATGAATCTGCGCTTTACTTCACTGAAAATCTCATCGGCACGGCGGCGTTGGGGGTCGTGCAATGGGCAGAATGGTTTGAATTTCTCGTTTCGTTTGGTGATGTGTCCGCCGTTTGCGGTGGATTATGTGGTGGTGCATGAATTGGCGCATATTGTTCACAAAAACCACAGCCCTGCATTTTGGGCGTATGTGGCATCCGTGATGCCGAATTACCGCGATGCCAAAATTTGGCTGCGCGACAACCACTGCATTATGGATATGATTTAGCAAAGCAGCAAAAACGTGCAGGCATTCTTTTTCAGGCTGCCTGAAAAAATAAAGAATATTGAAGATGAATCAGCCGCCATTGCAGGAAAATTTCAGGCAGTGCGGTAAGCCGTTTACCAAAACGTTGTTTGCTGATGCGCCAACGCAGGGAACATCACACCGCCGCAAGGCTGTTTGTACCTACACTGCCTATCAGATGCGTATGTTGCAACAGCATCACCTGCCCTGCACAGGCAACACCGATTTTCAGGCAACAGCCCGCCGTGCCACAGTTAAATGCACATTGGGGTGGTTTTTTGCCAGCAACATCAAAATTTTCTCTTCTGCCGGCTGCGCGGTTGTGAGCATGCAAGCATATTGATTTTTACCCACACGCCACAGATGAAAATCCACCACATCTTGCCATAAGCCTTGTTCTTGCAATGTCCGTGCAACACTGCGGCTGAAATGATCACCCATTTCCGCGTCCAACAAAATCTTGCCGCTGCTGACAAGTAAACCATACGCCCAACGCCCAACCAACACGCCGCCGATGATGCCCATAATCGCGTCCAGCCAATTCCAACCCAAAAATTTACCCGCCAGCAAAGCCAAAATCGCACAAATTGATGTGAGCGCGTCTGCCAATACATGAATATAAGCGGCACGCAAATTCAGATCGTGCCCTTGATGGCTGTGTTCATGCGCATGATGATGTGCACCGTGTTCATGGTCTTGGTGATCATGTTCATGCGCGTGGTCATGAGTATGGTGATGCGAATCGTTCAGCAGCCACACACTCAACACATTAACCACCAAGCCGACACACGCCACAATCAGGGCTTGATTGAACGCAATTTTTTGCGGTGAAAACAGCCTCTCTACAGACTCATAAGCCATACCAAACGCCACCAACAGCAACAATATTGCGCTGACAAATCCTGCTAAAACTTCAATTTTCCACGTACCAAATGCAAAGTGATCATTGTGTGCATAGCGTCTTGATGCCCAATAAGCAAACAGCGTGATGCCCATAGCAAACGCGTGGGAACTCATGTGCCAGCCGTCTGCCAACAGCGCAATCGAGTGAAATACCGTGCCTGCAATGATTTCCACCAGCATGGTAACAAGCGTTAGCAATAACACCCAAAACACCGCACGGCTGCCTGAAATATTGCTGTCGTCAAAACGGCGGTTGGCGGTACAAGGATAATTGAAAGCGTGGGATATTGTGGTATTCATGTTTTGAAATAGTGTGTTTACTGTTGAGAAAGGCATTAAAAACCATCGGAAAACCGATTAAAATTGAAAACAGCTGAAAGCCCAAGCATCGGTATTTTATTAAGCGTGATTCTTCCGCAATTTGTTCAGGCAGCCTTATGTAAAAACATCTCGGGCGGCAGCGTTGATGCGCTGGCAGTGAATATTGTCTTGGCGGGAGCAGCCTTATTGATTGTGTGCCATGTGCCGCGCTTAATGTGAATCGCAGACGACCATATTCTTGTCCAAGCAGGCGGATTAGAAGATGAGATAAAAACCGTGTCCCAAGACAATGGGGTTTTGCCTGAAAGTTTCTTTTTCCTGCATTAAAAATAATGGCAGATGACTCAAATCTTCCAAAGCAAATCCCATAAACGGTGAAACAATTCACCGTTTATGGTGATGGTGTAACTTCCCGACAAACGGACTACCGCTAACGGCTTCCCTGCATTGTTATTGTTAATGCCATTAAACCATCTAAATGCGCATCGGCATCACAATGTATTTGAAATTCGGATTGTCGGGAATGGTAAATAAAGTAGAGCGCATGGCATCGCCGAATGCCAGCTGCAATTCATCGGCATGGGTATTGCGCAACACGTCCATTAAATAGCTGATATTAAATGCCACTTCCAAGGCCTCGCCCTGATAAGCAATTTCCAATTCTTCCCGCGCTTCTTCTTGTTCACCGTTGCTGCAAGTAACGCTGAGTAAACCGGGCTGAATGTGCAGGCGCGCCCCGCGAATTTTTTCGTCTGCCAAAATAGCAGCGCGTTCCAGCGAACTCAATAATTGAATTCTGCTCACCAAAAAGATTTTGTCGTTATCCAGAGGAATAACGCGGTTGTAGTCGGGGAATTTACCGTCCACTACTTTGCTGACAATCACGGTATTGTTATGACGGAAACGCACTTGATTATTCAAAAGCTCAATCGTAATCGGCTCGCCAGGGTGATTGAGCAATTTAAACAACTCCAATACGGTTTTTCGCGGCAAAATCACTTCCGTTTTGGGTAGTTCGGCATCAACGCTGACTGCGGCATATGCCAAGCGATGACCGTCGGTTGCCACCAATCGCAATTGATCGCCTTCGGTTTGCATCAGTAAACCGTTGAGATAATAGCGAATATCTTGCACCGCCATGCCATACTGCACTTGTGAGAGCATTTCTTTAAACGCTTCCTGCGGCAAAGAAAACGCCGCACTCACGGCTTCGTCCACGCTCATCAGCGGAAAGTCTTCTGCCGGTAAAGTCTGCAAATTGTAGCGACCTTTGCCCGATTTCAATGTGAGCCGATTTTGCGCCCAATCCAAAGACACCGGCGCACCGTCGGGCAAGGAGCGCAAGATGTCTTGCAACTTTTTGGCATTGGTGGTGATGCGGAAATTTTCAGCATCGCTGTGCGGTCCGGCGGTATTAATTTGAATTTCCAAATCAGACGCCAGAAAATTGGTTTGTCCGTTTTGATTTTCCAACAAAACATTGGACAAAATCGGCAGGGTATGCCGCCGTTCCACAATACCGGTTACGGCTTGCAAGGGTTTGAGCAGTGCATCGCGCTCGGCTTGTAAAATCAACATGGTTTATCCTTTATTATTCCTGTGCAACCATTTAATTGCGCAGAATTTTTATTAATATGTCGTAGGCTTTTTCGGTTTCTGTGTCTGTTTGGCGCAGTTTATCAATACTTTTCGTTGCGTGCATCACCGTGGTGTGATCACGGCCGCCAAAACCAACACCAATGGCGGGCAAACTCAAACTGGTTAATTCTTTTGCCAATTTCATCGCCATTTGGCGCGGGCGAACAATATTGCGTGTGCGCTTCTTACTCATGATGTCGCTCACGCTGACACCATAATATTTTGCCACGGTACTTTGAATATTTTCCAAAGTCATTGGTTTGTGGTGGCTGTTGAGAATATCCTGCAAGGCTTCCGTTGCCAAACCAACATCAATCGGCCGTTTGGCAAAACGGCTTTGCGCCGCCACGCGTTTGAACGCGCCTTCCAATTCGCGCACATTGCTGCGTATGTGTTTGGCAATGAAAAAAGCCGCTTCGTCTTTCAATTTCACCGCACTGATTTCGGCTTTTTTCTGCAAAATCGCCACACGCATTTCCAATTCAGGCGGTTCTAACTCCACGGTTAATCCCCATGAAAAACGTGATTTTAAGCGATCATCCATGCCGTCAATATGAGTGGGCATGGTATCACAAGTGAGAATAACTTGTTTTTTAGCATCAATTAAGTGATTGTACACATAGAAAAACTCTTCCATGGTACGGTCTTTGCCGGCAATGAATTGCACATCGTCCAAAATCAATAAATCAAATTGCTGATATTGCGTGCGCATAACTTCAAATGATTTTGCCTGAAACGCGCTCATGATGCCGCGGATAAATTCATCGGCATGAATATAACGAATCCGTGTTTTGGGTTTGAGTTTAAAAAGCTGATTACCGATTGCCTGCACCAAGTGGGTTTTGCCCAAACCCGTACTGCCGTACACAAAAAACGGGTTATACATGGGATTACCGGGTGCTTCCGCAATGGATACAGCAGCGGCATACGCCATGCGGTTGCCTTTGCCTTGCACCAAAGCGGCGAAAGTATGATCCGGATTCAGATTGGTATCAATATAACGTTTTAATTGTGCTTCGTTTTTTTCTTTTTCTTTATGGCTTTTGTCTGAACCATCGCTTTTATCTGAGACTTCCTCCGTTGTTTTGGCAGGCTTAGCAGACAACTCGGCAAGGTCGGCAGAAGACGGCTTACTGCCCAATTCTCCCATGCGTTTTGCCACAATATCCAACGCGCTTTCATTGCGTTTGGCGGCTTTGTGCGGCTGCGGCTTTTCTTTTGTATGGCTGGCGGTTTTTATGGTTGATGTCTTTTCAGGCAGCCCGTTTACCGACAGCGCAGGTTGAGGCGGTGCAATTTCGGCAGTTATTGCCTTGCCTTTGCCGATTTTTAATACCAGCGGTTTTTCGTTATCTGAAGCCGTTTGATTGGCGGCTGCCTGAATTTTGTCCCAAAAGTGCTGGCGGATATAGTTAAAGCCAAAGGCATGAGGCGCAAAAACCACACGCTCACCATTTTCTTCACCCACAGTTAAGGGCGCAATCCACATATTGTATTGCTGTGCAGAAAGATCTTGCTGAAGTGTCAGCAAACATTGCGGCCAAAGTTGGACAAAAGTCATGTAGTGAATCTTTAAAAATACAATGGGTGTATTGAGCACCGATACAAAGCATAGCGGCGAAACGGCATCAAGCACACAGCAAGAAAATACAGCAGCGTTGTGTTCGTTTCAAACAAGCCGCCATTCTGAAAACCAATGAAAAAATCGCTGTCATACCGTGCAGAATTAAGTTTGTGATTATAACGAACATTCTGTTCGCCAGCCAGATTTACCGCCCAAACATCGCCAATGATTTTTCAATTCATTTCTATTTTTAAAACAGCCAAATGTAAATCACATGGCAATAAATTATGAATATTGTTAAGATTAGAAAAATAGCAACACATAAACCCATGTGTTTCTTTTCAAATTTATTTTATTCAAAAAAACAGGACGTGAGAAATGCTGAAAAACTTAAAATACACCATGGCTTCATTGGCCGTTTTGGCGGCTCTTTCTGCTTGCGGCGGCGAACAGCAAGCGGCATCTGCTGAAAATACAGCTTCGGCAGCAGCTTCGGCAGGCGATACCCTGCAAAAAATCAAAGATTCCGGCACCATTGTGTTGGGCTACCGTGAATCATCTATTCCATTTTCTTACGTTGCCGACCAACCCGGCCAGCCCGTAGGCTATGCGCATGACTTAGAAATGAAAATTGTTGATGCGGTGAAGAAAGAATTGGGGCTGCCTGAATTAAAAGTGCGCTACAACCCGATTACCTCACAAAACCGCATTCCTTTAACCGTAAACGGCACCATTGATGTGGAATGCGGTTCTACCACCAACAATGCCGAACGTCAAAAACAAGTTGCCTTTTCTGTGGCATTTTTTGAAATCGGCACACGTTTAATGGTGGGAAAAGGCTCAGACATTAAAGACTTTACCGATTTAAAAGGCAAAACCGTTACCACCACGGCGGGAACAACTTCCGAGCGTTTGCTCAAAGCGTATGACGAATCCCAAAAAATGGGCATGAACATTATTTCCGCCAAAGACCACAACGAAGGCTTCTTGATGCTGCAAAACGGCCGCGCCCAAGCCTTTATGATGGACGACGTGCTGCTGGCGGGCGAACGCGCCAAATCAGCCGATCCCGCAAAATGGGAAATTGTCGGCAAACCGATGTCTTTTGAACGCTACGGCTGTATGCTGCGCAAAGACGACGCAAGTTTCAAAACCGTGGTTGATAACGCATTGACTGAAACCTACAAATCCGGAGAAATCAATACCTTATACAGCAAATGGTTTGAACAGCCGATTCCGCCCAAAGGCATGAATATGCAGTTCCCGATGTCTGAATTGGTGAAAAGCATTATTGCCACACCCACTGACGCAGCAGCAGAATAACGCAGATTATCCGGTGGTCATGCTTTTAAGACAGGCTGCCTGAACGTTTTCAGGCAGCCTGTTTACTTAACAAACAAACCATACGGATTGTATATAAAATAAAACATATATTGGCACGGCATCAGCCGTTTTAAGGACTCTCATGAATTACACTTGGAATTGGGGCGTGCTGCTTGACCCAACCGGTGTCGGCAATCAAATCTATCTGCAATGGCTGTTAAGCGGCATCGGTTGGTTACTGCTGATTGGCGGTTTGGCATGGGTCATCGCGCTGATTTTAGGCACGGCACTGGGCATTATGCGTACCCTGCCTTCTCCGAGCGCGCGGCGATTTGCAACAGGCTATGTAACCCTGTTTCGCAATATACCGCTCTTGGTGCAGTTATTTTTCTGGTATTACGTTGTACCGAATTATTGGAGCGAAGGCTTGCGCCAATGGTGGTATTACGATTTATCGCCCAACACCTCGGCTCTGATTTCAGCCGCCATCGGTTTGGGTTTATTTACAGCGGCGCGGGTGTGTGAACAAGTGCGCACAGGAGTTGAAGCCCTGCCGCGCGGACAGGCGCAAGCCGCACGCGCTTTGGGGTTTTCTGCTGCCGATGTGTATCGTACCGTGCTATTGCCGCAGGCGTTTCGCATTATTTTGCCGCCTTTAACTTCGGAACTCACCAACTGCTTTAAGAATGCGTCGATTGCATCTTTGGTGGGGGTGGCAGAACTCGTCAGCCAAACCAAAACCATTTCCGAATATTCGCAAAGCACTTTTGAAATCTACACCTACGCCACATTGGTTTATATCGTCATCAACATGGCACTGTTCGCACTGATGGCGTATCTGGAACGGCGTTACCGCGTTCCGGGCTTAATGAATGCAAAAGGATAATCATGGTTTTCGGTTTAACAGAATTATCAGCCGCGTGGCCGGGCTTGTGGGCAGGTGCAAAAACCACCGTTGCCATTACTTTTTTATCTATTGTGGGCGGCTGCTTTATCGGCACTTTGCTGGCATTGGCGCGGTTATCGTCGATTAAGGCTTTGTCGTGGGCGGCAACCGCTTACGTCAATTTTTTCCGCTCCATTCCCAAACTTTTAACCATTATTTGGCTTTACTATGCGTTTCCGCTGATGTATCGCTGGGTAACCGGTTCATACGTTAATTTTGATACCGCATTTATGGCGGGCGTGGTGGCGTTTTTGATTTTTGAATCGGCTTACTTTTCCGAAGTGGTGCGCGCCGGTATTCAATCGGTTGCCAAAGGGCAAATGTATGCCGCCAAAGCCTTGGGCATGACCTACGCACAATCCATGCGCTTGGTGATTTTACCGCAGGCATTTCGCAAAATGACACCGCTTTTGCTGCAAGAGAGCATTATCTTGTTTCAAGACACCACTTTGGTGATTTCAATCGGCTTAATGGACTTCTTCAACGCCGCCAATGTGCGCGGACAACTCATGGGCTTATTGCCGCAATACATTATTTTTGCGGGCGTGGTCTATTTTATTGTCAGCTCGATTTGCAGTTACGGCGTCAAACAAATTCACAAAAGAATGCACGTATAAATAAGGACAAAGCATGGCAAATAACTCGGAAAACAAGGCAATGATTGACATTCAAAATGTCAGTAAATGGTATGGTGATTTCCAAGTCTTAACCGATTGCACCGCCGCCATTCACAAAGGTGAAGTGGTGGTGGTGTGCGGTCCTTCCGGCTCGGGAAAATCCACTTTAATTAAATGTGTAAACGGTTTAGAGCCGTTTCAGCAAGGCGATGTCATCGTCAACGGCATTTCAGTCGGCAACCCCAAAACCGACCTGCCCAAACTGCGCAGCCATGTCGGCATGGTGTTTCAGCACTTTGAACTTTTTCCGCATTTGAGCATCACCGATAACTTAACCGTTGCCCAAATCAAAGTATTGGGACGCAGTAAAGCCGAAGCCGTAAAAAAAGGGCTGGCATATCTTGACCGCGTCGGCTTGGCGGAACAAGCCAACAAATACCCGGCGGAATTGTCGGGCGGACAGCAGCAGCGCGTTGCCATTGCCCGCGCACTGAGCATGGATCCGATTGTGATGCTGTTTGACGAACCCACTTCCGCGCTGGACCCGGAGATGGTGAACGAAGTATTGGACGTGATGGTGAGCCTTGCCAAAGACGGCATGACCATGATGTGCGTAACCCATGAAATGGGTTTTGCCCGCCAAGTTGCCAACCGTGTGATTTTTATGGATCAAGGACGGATTATGGAAAATTGCAGCAAAGACGAATTTTTCGGCACAACACGAGGCGAACGGGCACAGCAATTTTTATCAAAAATTCTCAACCACTGATTTTTTCGGCATAATATACATCGCCCGCCATCATTGCGCATTGGCGGGCGATTATTCTGTTTTAACGCATTCACTTCGCCGCTTTGCAAATATTTTTTCGCAAAGCAAACACATTATTTTGGCAGCCTGAAAGTTCAGTATGAGTAAATTCAGTACCAAACCTTATTTATTGCGTGCCATTTACGAATGGTGCATCGACAGCAGCTTCACACCGCACATCGCCGTATGGGTCAATGAACACACACAAGTTCCCATGCAATACGTTCGCGATAATCAAATCATTCTCAACATCAGCCCGTCTGCTTGTCAAAATCTGGTCATCGATAATGAATGGATTAATTTCACCGCCCGTTTCAGCGGCGTGGCGCATGAAATTTGGATTCCGGTCGGTCAGGTCGGCGGCATCTTTGCCCGAGAAAACCACAAAGGCATGGGCTTTGAAATTGAGCCGCCCGAAACCAAAACCGAATTATCCATGACACATGACGAAGCCAACCCCAAGAACACCAAATCACCTAAATCACCCAAACCACAAACAGAACCGCCGAAAACACCACCCGAAACCAACAACACCGCAAAACCCAAAAGCAAATTGAAAATCGTGAAATAGCCCAAACCGCTTTCAGGCTGCCTGAAAAATTCTTTAAAACCATTTAAAAAAAGACGCCCATCATGACCCAAACCACCTCCTACACCGCACCCGATGAAAACGGCTTTTTCGGACAACACGGCGGCATGTACGTTTCGGAAACACTGATTGCCGCGCTCACCGAACTCAAACAAGAATACGCCAAAGCCAAAGCAGACCCTGAATTTTGGGCATGTTTTTACCACGATTTAAAATACTACGTTGGCCGCCCCAGCCCCGTTTACCACGCCGAACGCCTGTCAAAACATTTGGGCGGCGCGCAAATTTATTTAAAACGTGAAGACCTCAATCACAGCGGTGCACACAAAATCAACAACACCATTGGTCAAGCCTTGCTGGCTCAGCGCATGGGTAAAAAACGCGTTATCGCCGAAACCGGCGCGGGGCAGCACGGCGTGGCTTCCGCCACCGTTGCCGCCCGTTTCGGCATGGAATGTGTGGTGTTTATGGGTGCAGAAGACATTCAACGCCAAGCACCGAATGTTTATCGCATGAAATTGCTCGGTGCAAAAGTCGTTGCCGTTGAATCGGGTTCAAAAACCCTGAAAGATGCCATGAACGAAGCCATGCGCGAATGGGTGGCACGTGTGGACGATACGTTTTACATCATCGGCACAGCGGCAGGTCCCATGCCTTATCCTAAAATGGTGCGCGACTTTCAATGCGTTATCGGCAACGAAGCGCGCGAACAAATGCAAGCCTTGATTCACCGCCAGCCCGATGTTGCCGCAGCCTGCGTTGGCGGCGGTTCAAACGCCATCGGCTTATTTTATCCCTACATCAACGACACCGCCGTGCGCTTGGTCGGCGTAGAAGCCGGCGGCTTGGGACTTTCAGGCAGCCAACATGCCGCACCGATTTCATCAAACAGCCCTGTTGGCGTATTGCACGGCTTTCGCAGCTATTTAATGCAAGACGAATTCGGGCAAATATCCGCCACCCATTCTGTATCCGCTGGCTTGGATTACCCGGGCATTGGTCCTGAACACAGCCATTTACACGACATCAACCGCGTGGAATACACAGCTGCCGACGACAAAGCCGCATTAGATGCCTTTCATGCCCTGTGCCGCTTTGAAGGCATTATCCCCGCCCTCGAAAGCAGCCACGCATTGGCTTGGGCAATGGAAAACGCACCCAAAATGGATAAAAACCAAGTCATTTTGGTGAATCTATCCGGACGCGGAGACAAAGACATCAACACCGTGGCAAAATTAGACGGGATTGGCTTGTAACAAAAATAAATTTAAAATTAAGCAAGATTTAATGTATTCCAAGAATTATCTGATCAATTTTTAAAAATATATTAGCTTAATTTTTAAAATTGTATTCTAAAAAATCTCATGCTATTATTATTTATCAAATAATAATATATATTAAAATGTAATAATTATATCATTATTACATTTACTTAAGAGGAAAATGGCTATGAAAATTGATTTAAAAATGGCTACTGAGAGATTATTCCCTGCACAGAAAATTTCTTTTAACATGATTTATGAAGAAGCTATAGCTAATGCTTTAGATGCAGGTGCAACTGATATTAAAATTAGCCTGAAATATAATAAAAAAGAAAAAAATGAAAAATTATCCTATCTTATTATTCAAGACAATGGAGAGGGTTTTACAAATGAAAATTTTAGACAATTTAGTAATCTAATGGAAGCTAAAGATCCAATTCACAAAGGTCAAGGGCGTTTAGTTTATCTACATTACTTTAAAAAAAATTACTTTTAGTAGTATTTTTAAAGAGAATGAAAAATTTAAAGAAAGAAATTTTGATTTTGATTTTGATTTTGATTTTGATTTTGATGGGAATGACAATTCATCAGAGACTTATAAAACAAACATAGGCACAAAAATTACATTTCAAAAAGTAAGAGGCAATATAAATACGAGTAATTACAAGGCAGATTATATCGAAGAGTTTTTAATTCAAAAATTCCTACCGTATTTTATTAAATTTAAAGATAAAAATAATAATTTCAAAATATCAATTACCTCTGACTTTGACGATAAGCAGGTAGTAAGTATTATTTCACCTGAAAATTTACCTAAATTTGAAAAAAAAGAATTGAAAGAATTGGATTATCATAATTTTAAAAGTAAAGAGCTTTCTACTGATCTTTTTAAAAAACCTTTAACACTTTACTATTACATAGATACAAATATGCAGCAGTCATCTGTATCTACATTGGTAGCAATTGATAACAGAACGATTGCACGAAATATCATTGATAAAGATAACTACCCACATGGAGTAGAAGCTATATTTTTTATTTACTCAGAAAACCTTTCAGGTAAAATTGATCCTATTAGACAAGATTTAACTTTACCCCCAGAAGATTTAAATGTAATTGATAATATTTTCAGAAAATATATTGCTGAAATATTTATAGAAAAAAATTCCATGCTTTGAAGAACAATATACTTCTGAAAAAAAACATTTAGAAAAAATGTATCCTCATTTAATGAAATATATCGAAGAAAAAGAAATTTTTTTTAAATCTAGCAAAGATATTGTAACCAATGGGCAGGCAAAATTTTTTAATGACCAAAGAGAGTTACTAGAAAAAAAAGAATTAACTAAAGAAGATTATGAAAAATCCTTAGATTTATCTGCTCGAAATTTGACAGAATATATTATCTTTCGCCAAATACAAATTGATAGGCTAAAAAAAGTAACATCAGAGGATAAAGAAGAGGTGATACACAACTTGATTAGCCCAAAAGGTAATTTTTATCCCAACAAGGAAGTAAATAAAGGATTATTTGCTAATAATGCATGGATATTGGATGACAGATTTATGTCATTTACTTATGCAGGTAGTGATAAAACTCTAAAAGAATTATCAGCCAATATACCTATTTTTGACAATTCAGTACCCTCTTCTCAATCTTTAGATAGACCTGATTATGTATTACTTTTTTCAAATCGTTTAGATGAAACACATAAAAATGTAGATGTTGTGGTATTTGAGTTTAAAAAATTAGGTATGGCACAATATAATGCCAGCATTGCTAAAGATCAATTATTGAATTATGCAAGCAAATTGAAAAAAATATGTCCAAAAATAAACAAGGTATGGCTTTATGCTTTGATTGAATTTAATGAGAACATTCGGGAGATATTAAGAAATGACGAATATAAAGAAAAATTTTCAGTTCATGGAGAAGTGTGGTCAAAGTATAATAATCCTCTATCACTGGAAATTTCATTCTTAGATTTTATGACACTGGTTAATGATGCTGACAGCAGAAATAAAGTATTTATGGATATTTTGAGAGATAAATTTATTGAGACATAATTTACTAGGATCATTTTTTTAGAGGACGTTTAAAATTCTGTGTCAGGGGTAAATTCTACAGTTTGATTATATCTATTCAGCCAACGACCAAGTGAATTATCAAGCACAGTATTAAGTCAATGCAATAATTACTTGCTGCATAGAATTAAAAAATAATGGGGAATTATTTCCAATTCCTGTTGAAATACAAGTCTATAAACCTAAAAAGGATAATGACACAACTGCGACACCTCAAACTAAAAATAAAGAGGGCGTGATGTGTAAAACTCAAGCTCATTGCTCTTTGAAAGGGTTTAATAGCTGCGCACCTGTGTGTGCAAAGTCTTTTGTATTTCGTGTTACAACGATTAAGCCATGTTGAATAGCGGTAGCAGCAATCAAACTATCCGCTAATCCTTTTTTGTCGGGAACGTGCATGGCTACACAAAGCAAAGCTGTTTCCGCTTCGATTGCTAAAATTTTTCCGTTAAATTGAAGTTTGACCACGTTTTCCAGCCAACGGCGATAAACAGCCCCTTGCTGCGCATCTTGTTTCTCAAGATTTAACGTACCGCGCTCCAATTCAAAAAGAGTAATTGCGCTAATGTACATCAATGCTTTGCTGTATTGTTTTGCCCAAGTTTCTACGCCTGCGTCCGCGCGTCCTGTGTTAATTTTTCGGATTTCAGAAATAACGTTTGTATCCAGTAAATACATGGCTTATCCCTGAAATTCTCGTGATTCGATGTACGCTCGTTCAAATTCAATATCCACTTCAAGCGCTTCATTTTCGGGAGCGGCTAAGGCTTCAGCGATGCTTTGGTCTTTTTCGTTTAGCTTTTGATAGTCATCGTAATTCAATAACACATAAGCCAACTTTCCCCGATTGGTAATAAATACGGGACTTTCCTCACATTGCCGCTGCGCTCTGCTGACTTGTCGGTTAAATTCTTGGCATGTCATCATTTGGTTCATAAAAACCTCCAATACCCAATAGTAGTAAAGTAACTACTATTGTACAATCTTCACATGCTTGTTGGGTGATTTTTTCTGCTGACACGAAAAACAACCACCGAAAAATACCGATTTCAGGCTGCCTGAAAAATGAAGTGTCGATATTTCTGCCGAAGCTGGCTTTTTCAGCCCGCTTTTTCAACACGCTTTAAACGCAAACACGCCGCTGATTCTATTCCCTTTCCTTAAAAAAAACCGTATAATACAAAAGTTTTTCAAAACACCGAGAAATGGCCGCACGGCCATTTTTTTATTGCTGTAGGGTATGCAAACGCATGAATATACAAGATATTTTAAATCAAACTCTGCCGGGGCTTGGCTATGAACTGGTGGATTATGAGCTGACTGCTCAAGGTGATTTGCGCGTGTTTATTGACAAAGACGGCGGCATCACCGTAGATGATTGTGCAACGGTGAGCAATCATTTAAGCCGCGTGTTTTTGGTGGAAGAAGTGGATTACCAACGTTTGGAAATTTCCAGCCCGGGCTTAGATCGTCCTTTGAAAAAATCGTCGGATTTCGCACGTTTTGCCGGACATTTAGCAAAAATAAAAACCCGTTTACCCATTGACGGGCAGAAAAATTTTGTCGGCCGCATCAACGGTATTGATGACGCGCAAGTTGTCAGCATCACTTTAGAAGAGGCCAATGAAGTGCGCAAAGCCAAGCGAACCAAAACAGTTGGCAAAACCATCGGCATTGATTTTCATAATATTGACAACGCTCGTTTAAAACCCGAATTTTAGTATTTTTATTTTAACCATAATAAACAGTTACCGCAGGCGGCTGCCTGTAAGGGAGTAAACCGACATGAGCCGAGAAATTTTGCTGCTGGTTGAGGCATTGGCAAGCGAAAAAAACGTGGACGCAGGGGTGGTGTTTGATGCGCTGGAATTTGCGCTGGCAAGTGCCGCACGTAAAAAAGCCGAACGCGAACACATGGACGTTTATGTGTCCATCGACCGCAGCAGCGGCGAGTATCACAGTTTTCGCCGCTGGCTGATTGTTGCCGATGAAGATTACACTTATCCCGACATTCAAAAAACCATTGAAGAAATTCAGGAAGAAATTCCCGATACCAAACTGCAAATCGGTGATTATTACGAAGAGCCGATGGAAAACGTGGAATTCGGGCGGGTAGCGGCACAAACCGCCAAGCAAATTATTTTACAGCGTATCCGCGATGCCGAGCGCGAGCAAATTCTCAATGAATTTTTGCAGCGCAAGGAACACGTGATTATGGGAACAGTGAAACGCACCGAACGGCACGGTACCATCGTGGAAATCGGGCGTTTGGAAGCGTTGCTACCGCGCGATCAAATGATTCCGCGTGAAAATTTCCGCAGCGGCGACCGCATTCGCGCCCAATTTTTACGCATTGAGCAACAGGGACACCGCCAGCAAGTGATATTAAGCCGTATTTCGCGTGAATTTTTGGTGAATTTGTTTGAAATGGAAGTACCTGAAATCGAAGACGGTTTGTTGGAAATCAAAGAAGCCGTGCGCGACCCGGGCTTGCGCGCCAAAATTGCAGTGAAATCCAATGACAGCCGCGTTGATGCACAAGGCACGTGTATCGGCATGAAAGGCTCGCGCGTGAACGCGGTGAGCAATGAGTTGGCAGGTGAGAAAATCGATGTGGTGTTGTGGTCGCCTGAAACCGCCCAGTTCATTATCAACGCGTTAAGCCCTGCCGAAGTAAGCCGCATCTTGATTGACGAAGAAGCCCATTCGGTTGATGTGATTGTGGAAGAAACCCAGCTGGCGCAAGCCATTGGACGCGGCGGGCAAAACGTACGCTTGGCAGCGGAACTGACTGGCTGGCAGCTGAATATCATGACCATTGCAGAAGCCCAAGAACGCAACGAAGCCGAAGACCGTACTTTGCGTGAATTGTTCCAAACCCATTTGGGTGTGGACGAAGACGTTGCCAATACTTTGGTGAAAGAAGGTTTTTCCGGCTTGGAAGAGGTGGCGTATGTGCCGCTGCAGGAAATGTTGGAAATTGAAGGCTTTGATGAAGGAATCGTCAATGCCTTAAGAGAGCGCGCCCGCAATGCAATTTTAACCTTGGCGATTGCCTCGGAAGAACAAGTGGAACAAGTTTCCGACGACTTGAAAGAAATCATCGGCGACGACCCGGAAATGCTGCGCGATTTGGCGCAAGCCGGCATCAGCAACCGCGAAGATTTGGCTGAATTGTCAGTAGATGAACTCATTGAAATCACCGGTGTGGACGAAAAAACCGCCAAAAAAGCAGTCTTGGCAGCACGTGCGCATTGGTTTGCAGAAGAAGAAGGGGGTAAGGCATGAGTCAATCAACAGCCCAAACCACAGTCGCACAATTTGCGACAGAATTAAAATTATCGCCGCAGCGCCTGCTGGAGCAATTGGGTGCTGCCGGTGTTTCCAAAAAAACACCTGCCGACGCACTCACTGCTGCCGACAAACAACAATTGCTGTCTTTTTTACAACAGGCACACGGCAGTCAATCCGGCGGTGCGGTTACGCTTACGCGCAAAAAAGCCACTGAGCACAGCACGGTTGCCGGCGTAGAAGTAGAAACCCGCCGGCGCCGGCGCATCGCTATGGTACCATCGGAAGTTACTCCGATGGCAATCACACAGACACCGAGTGCACCCGAAACCCCTGCTGTTGTTGAAACCATTCAGGCAGCAGCCACGCCCGAAATCAGCAGCGTGCAGACTGAAAAATCTGCCGAGAATATTACTGCCTCGGCAAATACAGTGAACGCAGTGCCGACAATTTCGGAAACACCTGCCAATGCCGCGCCCAAAGTAAAAACCGAAACAAAAACTTCAGTGCAGCCAACGGCAAAAACCGACAGCCCGAAAATCGGCAGCCCGAAATCGGAACACAAAGCAGAAAACAAACCGAACACTTCCGCCAAACCTGCCGCCAATGCGGTTAGAACCGAGCGCAATAATGATCCAGACAGGCAAAAACGCAGGGGCAAAAAAAGCGAGAAAAAACCGGATTTAGCCGCATTAAAAGCCGAAGCCGCCAAGCCAATTATCAGTGCTGAAGAACAAACCCTGCGCGATGAAGAAGCACGGCGTGCCGAAGCATTGCGCGCACATCAGGAAGCCTTGCTGCGCGAAAAACAAGAGCGTCAGGCACGGCGTGAAGCGGCTAAATTACAAGCACAGCAAGAAACCGCAGCCGCCAAAGCACCCAAAACCGAACAAGTGCGCACGGCGAAACCCACTGAGAAAAAACCGCTCAGCCCAGTTGCCGCCAAACCCGCCGGCACTGCCGGAGCAAATGCCAATACAAGCAGCCCCGCGCCCCGTAAAAAAGAAGATCGGCGCGGACGTGAAGACGATGCACCCAAAGGCGGCAAATCCGCCCGAGGCAAAGGCGGACGCACGCAAAGCGGTGCGGAAGACGGCCGCTGGCGCAGCGGCAAGGGCGGGAAAAAAGGCGGGAAAAAACTCAAACTTGAGCCAAACCAACACGCTTTCCAAGCACCCACCGAACCCGTTGTGCATGAAGTGCTTGTTCCCGAAACCATCACCGTTGCCGAATTGGCGCACAAAATGGCAGTAAAAGCCGTTGAAGTCATTAAAGTGCTGATGAAAATGGGCATGATGGTTACGATTAACCAAGTGCTTGACCAAGAGACTGCCTTAATTGTGGTCGAAGAAATGGGACACATCGGCAAAGCAGCCGCCGCAGATGATCCGGACGCTTTCTTGGAAGAAAACGAACAAACGCATGAAGCCGAATTGTTGCCGCGTCCGCCTGTGGTAACGGTAATGGGGCACGTGGACCACGGTAAAACGTCATTACTTGACTATATTCGCCGTGCCAAAGTGGCACACGGTGAAGCGGGCGGCATTACCCAGCACATCGGTGCATACCATGTGGACACACCGCGCGGCGTGATTACTTTCTTGGATACGCCCGGCCATGAAGCGTTTACCGCCATGCGTGCGCGCGGTGCAAAAGCCACGGATATTGTGATTTTGGTGGTTGCCGCCGATGACGGCGTGATGCCGCAAACCATAGAAGCGATTGCCCATGCCAAAGCCGCCAATGTACCGATTGTGGTGGCGGTGAATAAAATCGACAAAGACGGCGCAAATCCCGAAAAAATCCGCCAAGAACTTACCGCGCATGATGTTATTCCCGATACTTGGGGCGGCAATGTGCAGTTTATTGATGTGTCCGCCAAACAAGGCATCAACATTGATGCCCTGCTGGAAGCCGTTTTGCTGGAAGCGGAAGTATTGGAATTAAGAACCCCGATAAACACGCCCGCCAAAGGCATTGTGGTGGAATCACGCTTAGACAAAGGCCGCGGCGCAGTGGTAACCCTCATGGTACAAAGCGGTACTTTGCGCAAAGGCGATATGCTGCTGGCAGGTACGGCGTTTGGTAAAGTGCGTGCCATGCTTGACGAAAACGGCGATGCCATTGACAGCGCGGGTCCGTCCATTCCGGTGGAAATTTTGGGCTTGTCTGACCTGCCCAATGCCGGCGAAGACGCGATTGTGCTAGCAGACGAGAAAAAAGCCCGTGAAATTGCTCTTTTCCGTCAAGGCAAATACCGCGATGTGCGTTTGGCAAAACAACAAGCCGCCAAATTGGAAAACATGCTCAGCAACATGGGTGAAGACAAAGCGCAAAGCCTGTCGGTGATTGTTAAAGCCGATGTTCAAGGTTCTTACGAAGCCTTGGCAGGCAGCCTGCAAAAACTGTCCACCGATGAAGTAAAAGTGAACGTATTGCACAGCGGCGTGGGCGGCGTGAGCGAATCTGATGTGAACTTGGCGATTGCCTCGGGTGCAGTCATCATCGCCTTTAATGTGCGCGCCGATGCCGCCGCCCGTAAATTGGCAGAAAACGAAGACGTGGAAATTCGCTACTACAACATCATTTACGACGCCATTGACGATGTTAAAGCGGCATTGAGCGGCATGCTGGCACCGGAGCAAAAAGAAAACATCATCGGTACGGCAGAAATTCGTCAGGTGATCACCGTATCCAAAGTGGGCAACATCGCCGGCTGTATGGTTACCGACGGCATGGTCAAGCGCGAAGCCAGCATACGCTTAATCCGCAACCACGTGGTGATTCATACCGGCGAATTGTCCTCACTCAAACGCTTTAAAGACGATGTAAAAGAAGTGCGCCAAGGCTTTGAATGCGGTTTGATGCTTAAAGGCTACAACGACATCATTGAAGGCGACCAGCTGGAAGTCTTTGAAGTGGTGGAAGTCGCACGGCATTTGTAAATTTAAATCATTTGAATAATTGTTTTGCAATACCATAGGCTGCCTGAAATTCTGTTTCAGGCAGCCTTTTTCAACAAAATAATCAATCCAACACACGAGGAGAATTCAATATGCTGACCACCTTTTTATCTGTCTGCCCGATATTTCTGCTGATTGTCTGCGGCTACTTCACCAAAAATTATTTTCTCAAAGACGAAATCATTTGGAAAAGCATTGATAAATTGGTGTATTACTTGTTTTTTCCATCACTATTGGTATTGGAAATCAGTGAATCCAATTTTACCGGCGGCACACCCGATGCCATTTTGGTTACTCTGGCTGCCACCACGGCGGTTGCACTGATTATTTTTATCGTTCAAAAAATTGTGCCTGTACAAAATGATTTGTTTACGTCCATTTTTCAGGGCGGTGTTCGGTATAACTCCTATGTATTTATTGCCCTGTCGCAATCCTTGTTCGGCACACAAGGCGTGGCGTTGTCGGGTGTTTTTATTGCTTATATGATTGTATTTACCAATGTCATCAGCGTGTTGGTGTTAAATCACTACGGCAACGGCGGCAAAAAATCTTTGTCGGGCATGGTGCAATCCATTGTTAAAAATCCCTTGATTATCGGCGCGGTGCTGGGGGTGGTGCTGAATATGGCGGGAATACACATCGGCAGTGCACTGAAACCGTTTCTCGGCTACTTGGGCAATGCGGCAACGCCATTGAGCTTGATGTCGGTCGGCGGCGGGCTGATGCTGAAAATGCACAGCCATAAAACCTTTGCCGCTGCCTACGCAGTTACGCTTAAATTGATTGTGATGCCGCTGATTGCCGTGGTTTTATTAAACGCCTTTAATGTATCAGGCATACCCGCTTATGTTGCCCTGCTCTACACCGCCGTGCCTTGTGCCGGTAATGCGTATATTTTATCGCGCCAAATGGGCGGTGATTCAGAGACGATGGCTTCGGTGATTACGTGGACAACTTTGGTATCGGTGATTTCCATTACCTTGATTATGGGCAATATTCCCATTTTGCTTAATCAGTGAAGTAAAGGATAATAAAGGCTGCCTGAAATAATGCGTTCAGGCAGCTTTTTTGTATTCTATAATACTGATTGTACAACCCATTCAGGAATATCCCCATGCGCCGACAACAACGCGGCTATGACCGTCAAGACCGAGTCAAAGAACAGATCATGCGCGAATTGGCGGATTTAACCCGCCATCAATTAAAAGACCCGCGCGCCGGTTTTATCACCATTAACGATGTGGACATCACCCGCGATTACAGCTACGCCACCGTTTATTACACCGTATTGGACAGCAACACCCGCGCCGCCACCGCCGAAGCATTGGAACACGCCAAAGGACATTTGCGCAGTGAATTATCCAAGCGTATCCGCCTGTTCCGCGCCCCGCAATTGCAATTTACCTATGACGAATCACTGGAACGCGGCATGAATATTTCACAGCTGATTGATGAAGCCATGAAAGAAACACCTGTTGCGGATTAAACAAACCCACACAAACAACATCATGAATACATTGGATTTCAGCCGCATCAATACCGTTGTGATAAAAGTAGGATCGAGCTTAGTAACCAACGGCGGCAACGGCGTGGACATGGCTATGCTGCAACAATGGGCAAAACAAATTGCCGTGTTAAAGCAACGCGGCATCTTTGTGGTGTTTGTCTCCAGCGGCGCGATTGCCGAGGGCGTGAAACGCTTGGGCTGGCAGAAACGCCCCAAAGCCTTAAATGAATTGCAAGCCGCTGCCGCTGTCGGGCAAATGGGTTTGGCGCAAGCCTATGAAGCGGTTTTTTCTCCGCTGGGCATTCAAACCGCGCAAATTTTGCTCACCCATGAAGACTTGCGCCACCGCACCCGCTATCTCAATGCCCGCACCACCGTGCGCACCTTGCTGGAAAAAGGCGTACTGCCTGTTATCAACGAAAATGATACGGTTACCATTGATGAAATCAAATTGGGCGACAACGACACCTTGGGTGCATTGGTAACCAACCTCATCGAAGCCGATGCACTGATTATCCTCACCGACCAAAACGGCTTATACGACAGCGACCCGCGCCGCAACCCGCAAGCACAACTGATTCACCGCATCGCCGCCAATCACCCCGATTTGGAAGACATGGCAGGCGGCGCAGGCAGTAGCATCGGCACAGGCGGCATGCTCACCAAAGTACGCGCTGCCAAACGCGCCGCCGTCAGCGGTGCCGCCACGTGGGTGGCTTCAGGCAAAGCCGAGAATATTCTACTGCGCCTATTAGCCGGCGAAACCGCAGGCACACTGTTCACGCCGGACGCCACCCGCTTAAATGCCCGCAAGCAATGGCTGGTGGGGCAAATTCAGCTTTCAGGCAGCCTCAATATTGATGCGGGGGCAGCACAAGCCTTAATCAAACGAAATTCCAGCCTGCTGCCGATTGGCTGCACCGCGGTAACAGGGCGTTTTGAACGCGGCGCATTGGTGGCGGTTTTAGATGACCACGGCACAGAAATCGCCCGCGGCTTAATCAACTACAACAGCCGCGAAGTCGAAAAGCTGCTGCGTCAGCCTTCATCGCAGATTGAACGTCTGCTGGGCTATGTTGCCGAAGAAGAGCTAATCCACCGCGACAACATGGTATTGCGCCGCGGAAAAGACGAAAAAAGCGAATAAAAATGAATATTGCCGAAAAGACAAGCAATCCGCTGCTTGATGCGGTGAAATGGGACGATAACGGCTTGGTCTGCGCCATCGCTCAAGATCGGCACAGCCTGCGCGTGCTGATGGTGGCATGGATGAATAAAGAAGCCCTGATTCAAACGGTGAACAGCGGTTTTGCCCATTATTACAGCCGTTCACGCCGAAAACAATGGATGAAAGGCGAAGAATCGGGGCATACGCAAAAAGTGCATGAATTGCGGCTGGATTGCGACGGTGATGCCATTGTTATGCTTATCGAACAAAACGGCGGCATTGCCTGCCACACCGGCCATGAAAGCTGCTTTTACCGCATTTGGCAAAACGGCGAATGGCAGACTGCCGATGCGGTGTTAAAAGCCGAAGACGAAATTTACCGATAAAACGACAAACTGTGTTTTTGAAAATTATTCGCTCCGAAAAAAGCAAATAACATTGCCTTTCAGGCTGCCTGAAAAGTGTACTCATTGCCGATGGGAGGCAATACAAACACACAGCGGCAACCCGCTTGATTGAATATCAACGGGTTGAGCCATAAAATAAATACCGCACTAATTCAACGACATCGGTTTAAAACTTTCACGGAATAATTCCTGCGGCGCTAAATCAGTTACCACTGTGGATATTTGAATATCAAACCATTCCTGAAAAACCTCAGGGGTTAAGTCCGGCCATAAAGATTCGTCTTCGCACCAATCTGCCAGCTCTTGCGCAAAAACGGTTTCACAAAGCGCATCGATTTGCGTCCACACATCATTCGCGTCTTCGCACGGCGGCAACAGATAAGAATTAACGTCTTGCTGCAAATCAAACAGCGTAATGTCCGACAAATCCACATCAGACAAAGATTGCAGCCATTCCCAAAAGGGCTCCAGCGGCACCAAAGCAAATAAACTGCGGTTTACTTCATACATAAGACGTTCCTTCCTTGATGTTCGGCTTATACACCTCGTTGCATTCTATACGCAAACACCGCCGTTGTGCGCGGGACGCACGGCAATTCTCATTATGGCTAACCAATATTAACGCACGGAATTGCCGTGTTCGGCGGATTGCTTTTCACCGCCGCTGCCCATTTGCAAGTGCAAGCACGGTATTATTCGGCGTCGGCACTCAATATTTTCCGCCACCGCGCTGCTTGTGCGCGCACTTGCGCAGGTGCGGTGCCGCCCAAATGGTTGCGGGCATTCAAGCTGCCTTCGGGGGTTAATACTTCATACACGTCTTCGTTAATCAATGCAGAAAACGATTGCAATACCGACAGCGGCAAATCGCTCAAATCCACATTTAAACTGTCGGCAT
This sequence comes from Stenoxybacter acetivorans DSM 19021, assembly GCF_000745895.1. GTDB lineage: Bacteria > Pseudomonadota > Gammaproteobacteria > Burkholderiales > Neisseriaceae > Stenoxybacter > Stenoxybacter acetivorans. The sequence continues at coordinate 25,827 of NZ_JQKE01000035.1, forward strand.
GGCGCACGGCAAGAGCAACGGCTTCATGGCTGTCGCGGAAAGGCAAGCCTTTTTTGACCAAGTAGTCTGCCAAATCGGTGGCAGTGGCAAAGCCTTGCAACACCGCCGCACGCATATTGTCGGGTTTCACCGTAATGCCGCGCATCATGTCAGCATAAATACGCAAGGTATCAATTAAAGTATCCACCGTATCAAACAGCGGCTCTTTGTCTTCTTGATTGTCTTTGTTATACGCCAGCGGCTGCGATTTCATCAGCGTGATTAAACCCATCAAATGCCCGATAACACGCCCGCTTTTACCGCGCACCAATTCCGGCACATCGGGGTTTTTCTTTTGCGGCATAATGCTGGAGCCGGTACAAAAACGGTCGGCAATATCAATAAAGGCAAAACGCGGACTCATCCACAAAATCAGCTCTTCACTCAGCCGCGACAAATGTATCATCAGCAAAGAAGCGGCAGCGGTAAACTCAATGGCAAAGTCGCGGTCAGACACCGCATCCAATGAATTCTGACAAATGGCTTCAAATTGCAATAATCGTGCGGTGGTTTCGCGCTGAATCGGATAAGTTGTGCCCGCCAGCGCCGCCGCGCCCAAAGGCATGCGGTTTACCCGTTTGCGGCAGTCTGCCATGCGCTCAAAATCGCGCCCGAACATTTCCACATAAGCCAGCATGTGATGCCCAAAGCTCACGGGCTGCGCCACTTGCATGTGGGTAAACCCCGGCATCACCACATCAGCATGGGTTTCCGCCAAATCCACCAGCGCACTTTGCAAATCGCCGATCAGCTGATTAATTTGGCTGATTTCATCGCGTAGCCATAAGCGAATATCGGTTGCCACTTGGTCGTTGCGGCTGCGTCCGGTGTGTAGCCGTTTGCCGGCATCACCGATTTTGTCGGTTAAACGCCGCTCCACATTCATGTGAACGTCTTCCAAATCCAGCGACCACGGCATCTTACCGTCTTCAATTTCTGCCAAAATTTCTGCCATGCCGCGCTGAATGTCTGCCAAATCCTGCGCACGCAGCACCCCTGCTTCAGCCAGCATCTGTGCATGCGCCAGCGAACCTTGAATGTCCCACGGTGCAAGTCTTTTATCAAAATCAACAGACCCTGTGTATTGTTTCACCAATTCACTCACCGGCTCCCTGAAACGGCCAGACCACGTTTTATTTGTCATAATAAACACCTACCTTAAACACTTAATTATTATAAATTAATACATAAAAAACACATAAAAAATAATTACCTTTTTATATTATCAATTAAAAATATAGTTACACATATCAATCAATTTCTATATAATCTAAATTAGGTATTATCTGTTATGTTGGTGAATAACACATAATTGGGTATTTTAACTTTATAACTCTTCGGGGGAGGAGCTATCCAAATGGACACCGAGAGGGCGTTCAAAATTCTGTGTCAGTGTTAAATCCTACAGTTTGATTATATCATCGAGTCTTCCCTCGAAATAAATGGAAAATTGGCTGACCGCCTGCCCCCAATTCTGTATGGGCATCGTCCATTTTTCTGATGCCTTATTGATGCCGACATACAAAAGCTTCAGCAGACTGTCCTCATTGGGAAACGCACCTTTGGTTTTGGTCAGCTTGCGGAATTGACGGTGTACCGCTTCCACCGCATTGGTGGTGTAAATCGG
>NZ_JQKE01000036.1 GCF_000745895.1 Stenoxybacter acetivorans DSM 19021
CGCCGGAACATGCTTTCAAAATTGTCTGTACAGAACATCGCATCAATCAAAAATTTACCCGAGTTGCCCGCCCACAGACCAATGGTAAGGCAGAGCGGGTTATCAGGACGTTGATGCAGATGTGGCACGATAAAACACGCTTTCAGGACAGTGAGCATCGAAAGCTGGAGCTAAATCGCTTCATCAACTACTACAATACGGTGAAGCCCCATAAATCACTTAACGGGGCGACACCATACGAGGTACTAGAGAAATATTTTTATTTTGATGAAAAGTGTAAATAACGCGGGTAATTCTTACATCTTAATATTTTTATAACATCACCGATATTTCTAAATGCTCATACCCCGCGCAGCAATTCATTCACACTGGTTTTGGCACGGGTTTTTGCATCTACTTTTTTGACAATCACCGCACAATACAGGCTATGGCTGCCGTCTTTGGCAGGCAAGCTGCCCGAAACCACCACCGAACCCGCAGGTATTTTGCCATAGCTGATTTCACCGGTTTCACGGTCGTAAATTTTAGTGGATTGCCCGATATAAACACCCATGGAAATCACACTGCCTTCACCCACAATCACGCCCTCAACAACTTCAGAACGCGCACCGATAAAGCAATTGTCTTCAATAATGGTCGGTGCGGCTTGCAAAGGTTCCAACACCCCGCCAATACCCACGCCACCGCTCAAATGTACATTTTTACCAATTTGGGCGCACGAGCCAACCGTTGCCCAAGTATCTACCATAGTGCCTTCATCAACATATGCGCCAATATTCACATAAGAAGGCATCAATACCACGTTTTTGGCGACAAAACTGCCGCGCCGCGCCACTGCACCCGGTACAACACGGAAACCGGCTGCCTGAAAATCGGCGGTTTGCCAGTTGGCAAATTTGGTGGGTACTTTGTCAAAGTAGCGGCTCACACCGTCATCTTCTGTTTGGTTCTCTGCAATACGAAATGACAGCAATACTGCTTTTTTTACCCACTCATTCACCAACCATTGCCCATCGCGTTTTTCTGCCACACGCAGGCTGCCTGAATCCAATTGATTGAGCGTTTCCAGCACTGCCGTTTTGATTTCCGCATCCACATTGTTCGGTGTCATGCTCGCACGATTTTCAAAAGCGGTTTCGATGATGTTTTGTAAAGACATTTAAGATTTCCTTATAAATGATGATTCTAAATAACAATGATGATTTTAAATAATGCAATTTCCATACAGCAGAATAACAAATACATTCACCTGAAAAAACCATTATCAAACAGGGGCAAAACCTGTGCAGTAAACCGCCCGCTCCATTTATGATGATGGGCATGTGAAGTTTTGGGTATTCTAACCATAAGATTGCACTTATTCAGGTACTTTTTCAGATATTTTTAAAAAATGACTGCGGTAATATTTCATTTCCTCAATGCTTTCCAGAATATCGTCTAATGCTTGATGTGCACCTTTTTTAACCACTCCTTTGGCAATGGGCGCATTCCAACGCTTTGCCAGCTCTTTAAGGGTGGAAACATCCAGATTGCGATAATGGAAATAGGCTTCCAATTGCGGCATGTACTTTGCCATAAAACGACGGTCTTGATGAATGGAGTTGCCACACATCGGGCTGGTTTTTTCAGGCAGCCATTGGCGCATTAGCGTTAATAACGCTTGCTCCGCTTCCGCTTCGGTTGTCGTTGAGGCTTTGACTTTGGCAGTCAGTCCTGTGCGCTCATGGGTGGCGGTACACCAACTGCCCATGCTGTTCATGACTTCATCACTTTGATGAATCACATACACTTCCGATTGTGCCAGTATATTTAAATCACTATCGGTGATGATCATCGCCGCTTCGATGATGCGATCATGCTCGGGATTTAAGCCGGTCATTTCCATATCCAGCCAAACCAAGTTATTGGGGTTTTGTGTGAGCGTCATATTGTCATTACCGCAAAAATGAACTGATTTTACCGCATCAGCCGCCTGCTTGGGCTACAATAACCCATCGTTTTTGAACACCTCTTGATTGATATGCCGACTTCACACACTATTTATGTTTTGTTTTTGCTGTTTTTTGTTATCAATACTTTGGGGCAATTGTATTTATCTTTTCGGCAAAGCCGTGCGGTTTTGGCACACCGTCATGCCGTGCCTGCCGCTTTTATGGAAACTGTCAGTCCGGCAGAACACCAAAAAGGCGCGGATTACACGTTGGCAAAGCAAGGGCTAGCTCGTTATGAAATACTGTTTCAGGCAGCCTTATTGTTGATTTTTACACTGGGCGGCGGTTTAAATACCTTGTTTTTAATCAGCCAAAAAATCACCGCTCAACCAATTGGACAAGGCGTGTTACTCATCGGCTTATTTGTATTGATTAACGGCATACTGTCTTTACCGTTCGACCTATACCGCCATTTCCGTTTAGAAGCACAGTTTGGCTTTAACCGCATGACTTTAGCTACTTTCATCAGCGACCAAATCAAAGGTGTATTGCTAACGACGGTTCTGGGCGCGCCTTTATTATTTGCGGTGATTTATCTGATGGGCGCGGCGGGAAATGGGTGGTGGCTGTGGGTTTGGGGGCTGTGGCTGGGATTTTCTTGGCTGATGATGTGGGCATTTCCCAAATGGATTGCGCCGCTGTTTAATCGTTTTACACCATTAGCTGATTTGGATTTAAAACAACGCATTGAAGCCCTGCTGCACCGCACCGGTTTTCACAGCAATGGCATTTTTGTTATGGACGGATCAAAACGCAGCGGACACGGCAATGCCTATTTCACCGGATTGGGCAAAAACAAGCGCATTGTATTTTTTGATACATTAATTAAAGACATGCTGCCTGAAGAAGTAGAAGCAATATTGGCACATGAATTGGGGCATTTTGCACACAAACACATTATTAAACAAATGTTGCTGACTTCTGTTTTGGTATTGCTCGTGCTGGCAATATTGGGATGGTTGCTGCCGCAAGCGGCGTTTTATCAAGGCTTAGGTGTATCCCATGCCAGCTATGCCATGGCTTTACTGTTGTTTTTATTGGTGCTGCCGCTGATGATTTTCCCATTCTCACCGCTTGCCGGTTTATTATCGCGGCGCAATGAATTTGAAGCCGATCGTTTTGCCGCTAAATATGCCCATGCCCAAGATTTAATTCGTGCTTTAACCAAGCTCTATCGCAGTAATGCCGCTTCTTTGGTATCCGATGTTTGGTATTCGCGTTTTTACGATTCACATCCACCGGCACACGAACGCATTGCCGCTTTACAGGTAGCCATCAAATCAACATCAACCTAGATAATAATCATTGAATACACTCTGGAGTCGTAATGAATGCAGAAATGTTAATCAGCATCGCCTTGGGAATCGGACTTGCTGCCAGTGCAGGGTTTCGCGTATTCCTACCGCTGTTTGCTTTAAGTCTGTTTGCTTACTTTGGTTTGTGGCCGTTAAGCAGCGGCTGGCAATGGCTTGCCTCTCCCGCGGCATTGGTGATTTTGGGCGTGGCAACGTTTGCCGAAATCGGTGCCTACCTCATTCCTTGGCTGGATAATGCTTTAGACAGCATCGCCATTCCATTGGCGGGTGCCGCCGGCACAGTGGCTGTGGTGTCCACCCAAGCCGATTTAAATCCGGCAATCACCTGGGCATTGGCAATTATCGGCGGCGGCGGTGTGGCGGCAGCAATAAAAACCGGTATGGGCAGTACACGATTAGCGTCCACCGCAACCACCGGCGGCTTAGCCAATCCTGTGGTTTCCATTGCCGAAACAGGTGCCGGTTTGGTGGTAACATTGTTGTCTTTACTTGTTCCGATAACAGCCATATTCATTTTGTTTATCATTGCCGTGTGGTTGTGGCGGAAATGGCAACGCAAACCACAGATTTCCTGAAATTTTTCGTCATTCATATTATATTAAAATAAGTTACATTAACTTATGTTATATTAACAAAACCCAAACCAACTCGTGGAGAATACCATGAACCGCATTTTTCTTACCCGATTCGCACTCACTTCAGCCGCCGCTTTGGGCTTACTCATCGGTTGCGGCACAGTGGCTGATTTAGCCGGTTATGATTCGCGCAGCATGAACGAATCTGCTGCCAAAAGTTACACACAAGTGGTCAGCGAAGCCAAATCACAAGGTGCTGTGGATACCACATCAGCCATCGCCAAACGCGTACAAACCATTTTCAAACGCATGAAACCCTTTGCCGAAGCCGCCAATCAAACCGGCGTTCCGTTTGATTGGCAGATGACCGTTATCCGCAGTAATGAATTAAATGCGTGGGCAATGCCCGGCGGTAAAATGGTGGTTTATACCGGATTGGTCAGCAAATTAAAGCTCACCGATGATGAAACCGCCGCAGTGGTGGGGCATGAAATGACTCATGCTTTACATGAACACTCCAAAAAAGCCGCCGGACAACAACTGATAACCAATACCGCCATGAATATCGGCGGGCAAGTATTGGCAGCAAAAACCGGCATTGACGGCACTGTGCTGAGTACCTCTCAAGATTTATTGAGCCAATACGGCATTGGCTTGCCTTTTTCGCGCAGCCAAGAAAGCGATGCAGATAAAGGCGGCTTAATGTTAATGGCACAAGCCGGATACAACCCGCAAGCGGCAGTAACTGTGTGGGAAAAAATGAATCAACTGAACAACAATAATTCGGTGTTGTCTGCCATTACTTCCACACACCCCACCAACAACAACCGCATTGATGCCATTCGCAAATTATTGCCTGAAGTGATGCCGATTTACGAAAAAAATAAACGCTGAAACTGAATTAATAATAGATATATTTCTTTTCAGGCAGCCTGAAAGTTAGGCTGCCTGAAAAGCGTTGGCTGATCAATAAAAGAAGCGGTTTATTGCTGAAACCATAGCCGCATATTTCTCATCGCAGTTTTATTATTGATGCCGCGTTATCGTTAAAACCCATTTTAATTTTTACAGATAACCAACTGTAATAACTACTAATAGATTAAAATTTTTTTAATTAAGCCGCTCTCCATGCCTCAAACCCTCGTACTTCCCCAACCCGACGACATGCACCTGCATTTGCGTGACGGCGATGCCTTAAAAGCCGTGCTGCCGTTTACCGCCAAACAAATGGCGCGTGCAATTATTATGCCCAACTTAAAGCCGCCCGTTGTACGTGTTGCTGACGCATTGGCATACCGCCAACGCATTCAGGCAGCTTTGCCTGAGGGCAGTGATTTTCAGCCTTTGATGACGCTTTATCTCACAGACCGCACCACACCTGATTGGGTGCATGAAGCAAAATCGGCGGGAATCATTGCATTTAAACTCTACCCCGCCGGAGCCACCACCAATTCCGATGCAGGCGTAACCAATATACTGCTCTTGTTGCCGACACTACACGCCATGTCAGAAGCGGGATTGCCTTTACTGGTGCACGGTGAAGTAACCGATTCAAACATTGATATTTTTGACCGTGAAGCCGCGTTTATTGAGCGTGTACTAAAACCCATCATCAAGCAAGTACCGCAATTAAAAATCGTGTTTGAACACATCACCACAGCCGAAGCCGCAAAATTTGTGGAAAATGCGTCCGACAACATTGCCGCCACCGTAACCCCGCAGCATTTATTACTTAATCGTAACGATCTATTGGTTGGCGGCATTCGTCCGCACCATTATTGTTTGCCGGTATTAAAACGCGAGAGCCACCGCCAAGCCTTGCTTACCGCCGTTACCGGCAAATTTGCCCACAAATTTTTCTTAGGGACAGACAGCGCACCCCACTCCCAACACACCAAAGAATGCGCTTGCGGCTGCGCCGGTGTTTTCAGTGCGCATGCCGCTTTGGAACTTTATGCAGAAGCATTTGAGCAAGCGGGTGCACTGGATAAACTGGCGGCATTTGCCTCACAAAACGGTGCACGTTTTTATGGATTACCACAAAACAGCGGTACAATCACCTTAGTAAAACAAACACAAACCATACCGCCCTGCTTTAATTTTGGTACAGAGTCATTAATACCCATGCGTGCGGGAGAAGAAATTGCTTGGTCAGTGGTATCAGCATAATTAATCAATAGGGTATCAATTGATTTGTTTCTACCGCTTTACCCTGCTTTTTTGCAATACGCGTTTACAGGCTGCCTGAAACATTGGCAGCCAACATAATACGCTCAATGGACAGTGAAGCTGCTTACCACTGAATGCAGGTATATTAAGAATTCTCAGCGTTGTTTACAGTATTTGTAGGAAAATACTGCAATGAATGTTCACAAAAAAACCTATTTACTGCCGCATCAGCGTCAAGAAACAGGGTAGCTTTACACAGAAGAAAATGTGCGCGTTTCCGATTTAGCGGCTGCCTATTGCCGGCAAGACCTATTCTGTATAAAGGCTACGTTTGTACGTATTCATGTCCCCAAAACAGCACCAACCTGCGCTTTAAACAAATACGTTATGGCATGAAATATTTGACAAAAGTGAAAAAACATTCAAGACAAGCTAAAAGCGCAATCGCGGCAGTACAATAAATCTTACCCCTGTAAAATGTTGCATGTGGACACCAAATGCTTGCCTGCATTGACAGGTCAAATCCAATTTGGTCGTCGTAAGTATTTGTTTGTGGGAATTGATGGTTTTTCGCGCGAATTGTATGCGGGCATTTATCCTGATAAAAGCCAATTCAGCGAAGCAGATATTTCTTAAAGAACAATGCATTACAGAAATGCCCTTATCAGATTGATTGTGTGTATTCGGATAACGGGACAGAATACAAGGGAACGTCGGAGCACGCTTTCGAAGTAGTCTGTACAAGAACATCATAAATCACTTAGCAAAGCGACACCATACGAGGTGTTAGAGAAATATTTTTATTTTTTTTAATAAAAAGTGTAAACAACACTGCTAATTCTTACACAGGTATTGATAAATAAATATACCTCCATGTCATAATGGACCGACTGTAATAAGTGATTTTATTGTTTAACCACATTTATCAAACCCAAAGGATACAAACCATGAAATTGAAAACATACTCAATTACTGCTGTCATTTTATCTTTATCAGTATTGGGCTGTGCCAACACCAATACTTTAAGCGGTGATGTTTACACCGCAGAACAAGCCAAAACCGTTCGTTCAGTCGCTTTTGGCACGATTGTGTCTGCCAATCCGGTGAAGATTCAAAATAAAGAAACCGGCTTGGGTGGTCTGAGCGGCGGTGCAATCGGCGGTATTGCTGCCTCAGGCATCGGCGGCGGCAGAGGTTCTGCCATTGCTTCAGTGGTGGGCGGTGTGGTTGGTTTGGTCGTCGGCAACAAAATCGAACAAGCCATTGATGCCACCAGTGCCTTAGAATTAACCATTCGCCGCGATAATGGCGAAGAATTTGTAGTCGTGCAAAAATACGATAACCGGTTTACCCCCGGCGCACGGGTACGAATTGTCGGTTCAGGTAATAATGTTAATGTTACACCAATGTAATCAAAGCCGATTATGATGGATTGATTTTAAAACCATTACGGAGCCTAGCCTCATCAGTATATGATTTGATTAAGACTTCACCATTGTACTTTATGTCAATTTCCCATACACCTGCCATTACTTATTTTAATGAACTCATCGTTCAGTAAATGCAACACAAGAAAAGAAAAAAGCTCTCTGAAATAATATTCAGGGAGCTTTTTTGGAGTATATGGGTTTGATTAATCAGCTGCCGCCATCGCTTCCACTGCTTCCATAACTTCTGTTGCCGCCATCAATTCTATTTCCGCCATAGCCTCTACTGCCGCCATGGCTTTTTCACCGGTTTGCGGTAATTCTTTTTTGATTGCCACTACCGCATCTAAAAATAAAGCACTCTCACGGAAACCGACTATCTTGTTGTAAACATCATCAACAAGAGTCGCTTTCTGTATCATTTCTTCATAAACTGGTATGCCTTTATATTTTTCAGCATTTTTTTCCGCCCATGTGAGAACGGCCACAGCCAATTCATGAGCACGCTGGTATGGTTGTGCTTCTGATAAATCTTGACCACTGCCTGACTTAGCAACAATGTCTATCCATTGGTCATGACTTATTCGAGTGGCTTCTGCCATTTCTTTTACAGACATCCCAGTAAAATCTAATTTCATATTACATTTGTCCTTTACACTTTCAATCAAGCTTTACCACATCAATTAAAAGTTAGTATTTATTCATTAAACATCATTCGAAAAGACACTTTTTTCAGATGTCAACAATTTTACCAATATAGGTATCATTACAGGAAGTAACTTCCAAGATCCAATTCTTGCCAGATTTTTTGCACACGGTATTTTACAATTTACCTACCCAATCCCAATTGTGTTTCCGGTACAGTATTTGGCATTTAATCTAATCCGAAGAAACTTCCTTGAAAACAATAAATATAGGTTAAATCAGCCCGCATTACCCATGGCTTCCACTGCCGCCATGGCTTTCTCGGCAGTTTGCGGTAATTCTTTTTTGATTGCTACAACCGCATCTAAAAATAAAGCTTTTTCACGAAAATCCACTATTTTCTCGTAAACAGTATCAACAGCGGTAGCTTTTTGTATCATGTCGTCATAAGCTGATAATCCTTTATATTTATCAGCATTGTCTGTTGCCCATGTAAGGACAGCCTGAGCCAAGTCATGAGCACGAACACACGGGCGATTTTCCGCCAAAAAACGACTGTCAGCTTGGGCAACAGCTTCTATCCATTGATCGTGTTTTACTCGAGTCTCTGTAGCCATTTCTTTAGCAGACATTCCTGTGAAATTAAACCCCATAATTATATTCCTTTCTTCAATGCTTCCAGCCGAGCTTCTACATCAGCTGAAAGTGTTGGTAATTCCTTCTTCATTAGCGATACCGCATCCAAAAATAATCCCTTTTTCTGATTGCTGACAACCTCACCGACACAAGCATGAAATTGCGCATGCGTGACCAATAAATCGTTATACTGTGATTTAGATTCAAATGCTTTACCGTCGCCATACAGCCACTTCCCCATGGCACAAGCATGATCACAAGAGATTACTTCAATATCCAATTCTGCCAAAGCTTCAGCACGTAACGCCTTTAATTTGCTTACCCAATTACGATGTGCCTCTAATACAGCATTGACATCTAAACCGTGTAATTCTTCAGCATCACTTCCAAATACAACTTCAGCCACAACAACCTCCTTAAACCAATGTGCTTTGATATTGCGCATCTAAATTTTGCAAAATCCGGCGTGCCAAAGCCAATGGGCTGCTATTGCGTTGTAATACCAAATATAAAAATAAGGGGTGTCCGGAAGCTTCGCTGCTTTTCTTTAAAAGGCGTGTAATGTGGTATTGATCGTCAAGCGTAACCAAAATATCATCAATTTCAGCTTTAATATCCAGTAATAACAAAGATTTAGACTGCGCATTTACGATAGAGGCAGCACCGGCGGTGGCAAAGTCAATATCTAAATTGGACTGCGATTCGCCCGCAATGACCATACCCGTTTCATAATCAACGATACCGGCTAAAATAGCACCGTCTATCTTCATCATCTCTGCAACAATATTGTTGTATGACATATAAATAATTCCTTATAAATTGTTTAACCTTAAAAGTGATGGCACTATAAAATACCATTTGCGTTATATCAACCCGTTGTATGACTGATGAAAAATCATTACCTCAGGTATTCTCAACACACTCACTATTTATTTCAGTTCCTGCTCAGCAGTTATTGCTTTACTACGGTGTGGTTCATAATGCAATTACTGTGCAAATAGAGTAACATCAATAATAATTAACAATTGTTTTCTTTTATTATCAATTAACAAATATATATTAAACTTTGAAAATGGTAATTGTTGTTATTAAAATGTACATTACCGTAACGCAATATTGTTAATATTAACAAATAAGTATTAAAAGTATTAATTTGTTATCTTAAAAAGGTTTAACTATTTTTTTAATTTATTCACATACAAATTTTTTCATAATAATTAAACAGCTTTGTTATTTTTTGTTAAAATTTTATAAAATAAATGAAATTTACATACCCCAGCTTATGTACAATTTATACAGCAGGTGCGTTTGCACCATGTACTATTTCGACATTAGGAGGGCAGCAACAGTATGAATTACAATAAATATGCGGCAGAACCGTTCCGGATTAAATCCGTAGAATATGTAGAGATGACAACGCAGAAGCAGCGAGAAGAACGTATGCAGCAAGCGGGATACAACACTTTTTTACTGGATTCTAAAGATGTGTATATCGATCTCTTAACCGATTCAGGAACAAACGCCATGAGTGATAACCAATGGGCGGGTATCATGCATGGAGACGAAGCCTATGCAGGCAGCCGCAACTGGTATCACCTCGAAAAAACAGTGCAGGAACTGTTCGGATTCAAGTATGTCGTACCCACGCATCAAGGACGCGGTGCGGAAAATCTGTTGAGCACCATTGCCATCAAGCCCGGGCAATATGTACCGGGCAATATGTATTTCACGACAACGCGCTATCACCAAGAAGCCAACGGCGGCATATTCCGCGATGTCATTGTTGATGCAGCGCATGACTCTACCGCAAATATACCGTTTAAAGGCAATGTTGATTTAGCGAAATTAGAAGCACTGATCGCCGAAGTCGGTGCAGAGCAGATCGCTTATGTTTGTGTGGCGATAACGTGCAACCTCGCCGGCGGACAGCCTGTATCAATGCAGAATTTACGGGAAGTGTCGGCATTGTGCCGTAAGCATAATATTTTGCTGTTCATGGACGCTACACGCTGTGTAGAAAATGCTTATTTCATTAAAGAACAAGAAGCAGGGTATGAACAAACTTCAGTGAAAGACATCGTCCGCGAGCAATTCAGCTATGCCGACGGCTGCACAATGTCCGGCAAAAAAGATTGCTTAACAAATATTGGCGGTTTTTTATGTATGAACGATGAGAACCTGTTCCAAGAAGCGAAAGAATTGGTAGTGGTATTCGAAGGCATGCCTTCTTACGGCGGCATGGCAGGACGCGATATGGAGGCAATGGCGCGCGGATTGCAAGAAAGCGTGCAAGATGAATACATCAAATACCGCATCGAACACGTGCGCTATTTGGGAGACAGATTGCTGGAAGCGGGCGTGCCGATTGTTGAGCCAATCGGCGGGCATGCTGTATTTTTAGACGCACACCGATTCTGCCCGCATCTGAAACAAAACGAGCTGCCGGCACAGAGCTTGGCTGCGCATCTGTATATCGCTTCAGGTGTGCGTTCTATGGAGCGCGGCATCGTCTCCGCCGGACGCGATCCGAATACGGGACATGAGCATGTACCGAAACTGGAAACCGTACGTCTGACAATCCCGCGCCGTGTCTATACTTACAAACATCTGGACGTGGTCGCCGATGCCGTTATCCATCTCTACAACAACCGCAACCAGATTCGTGGCCTGAAATGGGTTTACGAGCCGAAGCGATTACGCTTCTTCACCGGACGGTTCGAGTTAATGTAAACGGCAGGTTTTGCGTGCCAATAGTAATGTTTCATTTAAGAAATTATCCCGGATAATTCCTTGCTTTATGAAAGATCTTTTGATATTTATCTTTAATATTATAAAACAAATAGATAGATTAAAATTGACAAACCATTAATAATGCACGCTGCAAAAAAGCGCCCTGAAACAATATTCAGGGCGCTTTCTCAGGGCAACAAGGGTTTGATTAATCAGCTGTGCCCATGGCTTCTACTGCTGTCACAGCTTGATTGGCAGTTTGCGGTAATTCTTTTTTGATTACCACCACCGCATCTAAAAATAAAGCTTTTTCACGAAAATCCATTATCTTTTCGTAAACAGCATCAACAGCGGTAACTTTTTGTACCATGTCTTCATAAACTGATAATCCTTTATATTTATCAGCATTGTCTGTTGCCCATGTAAGGACAGCCTCAGCCAAGTCATGAGCACGGACACACGGGCGATTTTCCGCTAAAAAACGACTGTCTGCTTGGGAAACAGCTTCTATCCATTGATCGTGTTTTACTCGAGTCTCTCTAGCCATTTCTTTAGCAGACATTCCTGTGAAATTAAACTCCATAGTTATATTCCTTTCTTCAATGCTTCCAGCCGAACTTCTACATCAGCTGAAAGTGTTGGTAATTCTTTCTTCATTAGCGATACCACATCCAAAAATAATCCCTTTTTCTGATTGCTGACAACCTCACCGACACAAGCGTGAAATTGCGCATGAGTGACCAACAAATCGTTATACTGTGATTTGCTTTACCGTCGCCATACAACCACTTCCCCATGGCACAAGCATGATTACAAGAGATTACTTCAATGTCCAATTCTGCCAAAGCTTCAGCACGTAACGCCTTTAATTTGCTTACCCAGTTACGATGTGCTTCTAATACAGTATTGATATCTAAACCGTGCAATTCTTCAGCATCACTTTTCCAAATGCAACTTCAGCCACAACGACCTCCCTCAAGCCAATGTGCTTTGGTATTGCGCATCCAAATTTTGCAAGATTCGGCGCGCCAAAGCCAATGGGCTGCTATTGCGTTGTAATACCAAATATAAAAACAAGGGGTGTCCGGCAGTATCACTGCTTTTCCTTAAGACACGCGTAATGTGGTATTGATCATCAAGTGTAACCAAAATATCATCAATTTCAGCTTTAATATCCAATAATGTCAGAGATTTAGACTGTGCGTTCACGATAGAGGCAGCACCGGCGGTGGCAAAGTCAATATCCAAGTTGGATTGTGATTCGCCCGCAACGACCATACCTGTTTCATAATCAACGATGCTGGCTAAAACAGCACCATCTATCTTCATCATCTCCGTAACAATGTGTTTGTACGGCATATACATTCCTTAAACTAGTTACAATATACTACAGTGACTACATTAAAATTTATTCAGCGCTATCCACACCTTTATACGGTTGATATTGAGTCATTATTGAACTCTGCATCAAAATTTTTAATACAGCCACTACGTTAATTTACCGAACCATTTCAACTCAGCATTAAGCATTAAGCATTAAGCATTAAGCATTAAGCATTAAGCATTAAGCATTAAGCATTAAGCATTAAGCATTAAGCATTAATTACTTTCAGCCTGCTTCGATATTATTCATGAAAATTACTGCACGAAAATAGTAACACTAAACACTGTTTAATAATGATTTATTTTGTTACTGTTTGAAAAATATATGACAACCATCTGGTTTATAACGTTAGTTACTATAACAGTTAAAATTATTATTAAATTCGTTTCGTAAATAATGAAATATACTAAGGGTATATTATGGTCTATAGTCATTTACCCATATAATTTATAATAAACAATTAGATAGATTAAAACTAACCAATATCCAATGAAAAAAATAGAACTTTTATGTCTTGGAAAAGCAACCGACAGGGAGCGAATAAGAAAAAAATAATCATTTATTACTTGAAGCAGTTCTTTGAATAGCCCAAACAGGCAGTCCTTGTCGCGATTTATCCAAGCTGTTGATAAATGGAATACCATTTACAGACAATACAATAATTGGTTAAAAAATATCTTTAAAGAATATTTTTACCGCACTAAGTGACAAACCGAATTTAGAATATGCCATGCATTGACGGCACAATATTAGAGTACATCATCATAGACAAGGTGCGACAGGCGGAACATACAATCAAACAATCGGTCATTCTCGCGGCAGAGTAACAACCAAAATTATGGTATTGGCTGATGCTTTGGATAATTTGATGTGTTTTATTACCGAGTAACAAGCACGACACAGTAAGCGTTCTACCACTAAATGAGTTAGCAGATAAAGCTTTTGATGCAGATTGTTTTTTTCAGAAATTGAGTGAGCGTGGCGTGAAAGCGGTTATTGCACAAAAACCCAACCGCAAAAATCCAAAAACATTGGATAAAAAGCTATATAAATGGCGATATTTGGTTGAAAATTATTTTACCAAATTAAAAGAACATAAGCGAATTACAATGATAGCCGATAAAACAGATTTGTTTTTTTTCGGCTATGATTTATTTGTGTGCTGTAGAAATCAATTCACGCTGAGTTTTAAATACCCACAGACCCTGATACATTATTAAATCAAAGAAAACTGGCGAAAATAACACTGAGGCGAAAAACTGCACAAAAATTATAAAACCAACTGCGATTTTTCTTAATCTGAAGGTGTTGCTGCACCCGAAACATATGCGGATTTATTATGTTTGGCACCATCACACTTCATTATTTTTCTATTATTTTTGATTCTCCTTTTGTTTTATCTCCATTTGTCCACTCCCATTTTTCCAATAATTCTATTTTCCCATTTTTCAATACTTTTGGTTCTGACTCACATCTTCCTGTTCTGATTATTTTTTTATTATTTATGTGTTCGTAGTGAAAATTTAATATCCCATTCTCTTGTATATAACCAACTAAAAATCCCTTAATTATTTTTCCACCATAATATTCCGCCCATATATATTCATCTTTTTGATGATAATAAAATACAGTTTCTTCATTAACCTCTCCATTTTCCGTGTTTGATGCGCTAATAAATATCTTATTATTAAAATTTATTTTTTCCATTTTAAGATATATAAATTCTCAAAGGGTTTTTAAGCTACTATGCGATGCTTGAATTTTATGAGTTGTTCGCCTACAAATCCTCCTATCTGTTTTAACATTTAAGTAAGTTAAGCAACAACCATACCACTTGGACGAATAGTTAGACATTGCGCGGATGATCAATTACACCACTGCTGCTCACAAGGCACGCCGTCATTATCGCCGTCCATCTTGGTATTGGGACAGTGCCTGATAAAGTAAGTGGCCTCCGCACAGGAATGCATTTGTGAACAATGCGTCCGACCATCGCAGCTAAACTGCTCTTGGGCTGGCACTGGAGTAGACAGCGGAACAGATGTAAATGAAGCAGCATCAACAGGAGCATTCATAGATTGCCACTTGCCATATCCGAACCAAGCAACTGAACACAGAATGATAAACATCAATAAATTTTTCACGCATGACCCTCTAACTCACAAGACTTAACGAACAGCATACATCTTGGCAGATTACACTCGACCATAATCAGCCACGCAAATATTTCAGCATCTAATTTGGTATTGGCAGCCGACAATACACTTTATTTTTCTCCGCCCACATTTAAATACTGTAAACGACATTATTTTATTTAGAACCCATATTCAAAAAAATTCTTAATAAAATCATATGATGTCAAAAAACGACTCAATCATCGCCCATTGGCTATCTGTCAAATCACTCGGGTACATAAAGGATTACCTACTATCTTAATTTATCTGCTAATTATACGCCATATGATTTTATTAAGAATTTTTTGAATATTGGTTCTTAAACATTATTGAACATAGGTTCTTAATTTTCCGCATCAAAACCATATTTTTTTCAATTGCCACAAAGCCCAGCACACCAGCAACAAACCCATTGCCAAGCGTACTTTCCGCCGATTCAGCCAGTCTTTTAGTTGTGCAGCAAATACACCCATTGCCAATAAATTGGGTAAAGTACCCAACCCAAACGCCGCCATATTCAATCCACCGGACAGTGCATCACCGCTACTCAAAGCATAGAGCGATGCACTGTAAACCAAGCCGCACGGCAGCCAGCCCCACAGAAAACCCACGCCAACACACGCACTCAAACTTTGTATCGGCAACAACCGATTTAATATCGGATTCAACCGCTGCCAAATCGGTTTGCCCAAACGTTCTGCATAAATAATCCACTGTGACAAACCCGCCACATACAAGCCCAATAAAATCAAAAGTACATTGGCAAAAACAAATAAGCCCATTTGCAAAGTGCGCGTTTTATCCAAAGACAAGCCCAATTGACCCAAAGCACCCAACAGCACACCAATAAATACATAACCGCTGATACGCCCCAAATTCAGCAGCACAATTAACTTCACACGGCTGATGCGTTCAGGCAGCTGCAAAGCAAACGCACTGCTCAAACCGCCGCACATGGCAACACAATGCCCGCCGCCGAGAAATCCGATGAGTAAAAGAGTCAGAAAAGAAACAGAGTCAGACATAATCAACCAACCGCTTCAAAGAACAAGGTAATAACAGTTTACAGGCTGGCTGCAAGTAAATTCAATCATAATTAAAATTATGTAAGGAAGTTTGCATTTTTCAATATGAGACCGCATTATAATCAACTGCATCTGAAATAGTTTTAGATGTATTTGAATTTTATGCTGACAGGAGTAATAACATGGGTTTGTTTAGTTTCATTAAAACCGCAGGTGAGAAATTATTTGGTATCAAAGAAGCCGCTGCTAATCCGGCAGAGACCAATGCAACCGCCGCTGCGTCAATCAAAAGCTATATTGAAAAACAAAATTTAGGCATTACCAATTTAGCAATCACTTTCGACAGCACCACAGGGAAAGTGGCTTTGGCAGGCAATGCACCCTCTCAAGAAGCCAGCGAAAAAGCCACTTTGGCAGCAGGCAATGTAGAAGGTGTATCTGATGTAGATAATAACTTGGTTGTGGCACAGCAAGCCGATGCTTCTCAATACCATGACGTTGTCCGCGGCGACACACTGTCTGCCATTGCCAAAAAATACTACGGCGATGCCAACAAATACATGAAAATTTTTGAAGCCAACAAACCCATGTTGAGCGATCCCGACAAAATCTACCCGGGTCAAAAACTGCGCATTCCGCCGCTGTAATATTTAATTTAAATGAAATTCCTTTCATTTAAAAACAGGAAGCCGATTTTCAGCTTCCTGTTTTTTGTTGAACACCATATCAATACATCACATCTACAGCCAAACCACTTTACTTTTTCATCACGCAGCAATCCGAAACAATTAAGCCCTGTTATGGCAGAAGCTGAAATGAAAAGCGGTATCTACATACAAAAAACAGCAGTTCAGCGATATTTCATTATTATTCCTGCTCATCTTTTTCCGCAACTTTTTCAGGCAGCCTATCTGCACATTGCTGAAACCACCCGCAAGCCACCGCTTCCACTTCTGCCATGCCCTGTTTTTTTAAGCTGGAAAACAATTGCACCGATACCATTTGTTTTTCTTGAAACGCTTTCAAGGCTTGTTTGACAGAAGACAAGGTTTTAATTTGCTCATTTTTGGATAATTTATCGGCTTTGGACAACAAAATATGCACAGGCTTACCCGTTACCGCAAAAAATTCCAGCATCTGTTTGTCTAAATCCAGAAGCGGGCGGCGTGCATCCATAATCAGCATCAAACCAATCAGCGGCTGCCGATGCTGTAAATAGTCGCCCAAAAGTTTAACCCAGTGCATGCGTATTGCCATCGGCACTTGTGCAAAACCATAGCCCGGCAAATCCACCATAAATCCGCCGCCAGGCAAAGCAAAAAAATTGATGTGCTGTGTCCGCCCCGGCGTTTTGGACACAAACGCCAAGCGAGTGCGACGAGTAAGCGTATTGATTGCACTGGATTTACCCGCATTGCTTCGCCCCACAAACGCAATTTCGGCGCAGATATCGGGTAAGTCGTTTAAATGGTTCACCGTAGTATAAAATTGGGCATTTTCAAAAAGCATCATTGGTATTTTCTTAAAGATTTAGTATAGAATAGCATGATTGTGAAAAAATTGGTTCGTTCGGTTTCCTGATAGAGTACTGCCGAAACCATTCAATTCAATGAAAATTAAAAAAGGTGTTGTGGGCATTTGCTTAGCAATACCAACACAGGAGCATTTCATGAAACGTTTGACCCTACTGAGCTTGGTATTGGTTTCCGGATTGGCTGCGGCGGCGGACGCAAATCTTGCTAACGGCGAGAAAATCGCCGCAACAATTTGCGTCTCTTGCCATGCGGCAGACGGCAACAGTGCTGTTGCCATGTATCCCAAATTGGCAGGACAAGATGCCGACTACATCATTCAGCAAACCCATTTAATTAAAGACAGCCAGCGCACCAACGGCGCGGCAGTCAGCATGATGCCCATGGTCTCCAGCTTGTCTGATGACGATATTCGCGATGCCGCGGCATTTTTCCGCGCACAGCAGCCCAAAGCGGGTGAAGCCAATCCCAAAGACAATATCGAATTGGGTGCAAAAATCTATCGCGGCGGCTTGGCGGATAAAAAAGTGCCGTCTTGCCTGTCTTGCCACGGTCCCAACGGTGCGGGTATGCCCGCAGGTTCTGTTGCCAAAGACGGCATTATTGCCTACCCGCGCTTGAGCGGACAGCACAAATCTTATATTACAGAACAATTGCAGTCTTACCAAAACGGTCAGCGTACCAACGCCACAATGGTTGATATTGCTCAGCGTTTAAATGCCCAAGAAATAGATGCGGTTGCCAATTTTATCCAAGGATTAAAGTGATTGTGTTCAGCATCATGGAATAATGCACACTCAAACAGCACAGGCACAACCGCTTGTGCTGTTTATTTTATCGGTGATGGTGCTGTTTTATCAAAGCCACTCATGAATGCAATACAGTGATCGTGATAAAATAAAACCGTATATCCATACCAAAGCCAAAATCTATTTCAGCATCTTGCTTTGGTTTTTTTGTATAAACACACCAATAAAGATTGCTGCCAACCTCTGGCAGCACAAGGACAGTTATGGCTGGACACAGTAAGTGGGCAAATATTCAACACCGCAAAGCCCGGCAAGATGCCAAACGCGGTAAAGTTTTTACACGCATTATTAAAGAAGTCACCGTGGCTGCCCGCATGGGCGGCGGCGATCCCGATGCGAATCCGCGTCTGCGTTTGGCAATAGACAAAGCCACCGACGCAAACATGCCCAAAGACAACGTACAACGTGCGATTGACAAAGGCACGGGCAATCTGGAAGGGGTGGAATATGTGGAACTGCGCTATGAGGGCTACGGCATTGGCGGCGCGGCATTAATGGTGGATTGCCTTACCGACAACAAAACCCGCACTGTTGCCGATGTGCGCCACGCATTTAACAAAAACGGCGGCAATTTGGGTACAGACGGTTCTGTGGCGTTTCAATTTGTGCATCAAGGCTATTTATTATTCGCACCCGGTGCAGACGAAGAAAAGCTAATGGAAGCGGCACTGGAAGCCGGCGCGGAAGATGTCATCATACAAGATGACGGTTCAATTGAAGTCATCACCGCACCCAATGACTACACCACCGTAAAACAGGCTTTGGAAGAAGCAAATTTCAAAGCCGAAGACGGTGAAATAACCATGCGGGCGCAGAATGAAATTGAATTATCGGGTGATGATGCAGAAAAAATGCAAAAACTCATTGATGCACTGGAAGACTTAGACGACGTACAGAATGTTTACACGACTGCCATTTTGAATTTTGATTAGTTTAAATTTTGATTAGTTGAAGCGTCAGGGGATACGCCTCGTACTTGAATCGGTGTTTCAGGCAGCCTCGCCCGCAGCACCGTCTTTTCTACATTAAGGAGACAACCATGACAACAACATTACCTCAAACCCTGAAAAAGAGTGCTTTAATCATCAGTGGTCTGTTTTTGGCAAACCAAGCCTTGGCATCGGGCTACCATTTCGGTACACAATCGGTAAGCAGCCAATCCACCGCCAACGCATCTGCAGCCGAAGCCGCCGATCCGTCCACCCTTTTTTACAACCCCGCCGGTTTAACCAAACTGGAAGGCACACAGGCCAGCATCAACATCAACGTCGTGATGCCCAGCGTTAAATACAAAGATGCCAAAGCGTATTACCCGGGGATGCCCGGCGGACAGCAGGAAATCAACACCGCCCCCGACGGCAGCACCAATGTATCGCGCAGCGGTAAAATCACCGACGATGCAGTACTCGCACCGCATGGCTATGTTTCACATCAAGTGAACGACCGCGTTTTCTTGGGTTTGGGCGTTTATGTGCCGTTCGGTTCCAGCACCGAATACCAAAAAAATTCCGTATTGCGCTACAACCTCAATCAAACCGGTTTGGAAACCATCGCCGTTCAGCCAACCGTTGCTTACAAAATCAATGACCAACACTCAGTAGCCGTCGGTTTGGTTGCACAGCACACCAAAGCCGAGCTGCGTCAATACGCCAATTTCGGTGCTTTTATCGGTGCAAACGGCATGGCAGACGGATCTGCCAATGTAAAAGGCAGCGACTGGGGATTTGGTTATAACTTGGCATGGCTGTGGGATATTAACGACAACGTGCGCATGGGTGTGAACTATCGCTCCAAAGTCAGCCACAACATCAAAGGCGATGCAAAATGGCTTTTGGAAGGACCTGCTTTTGCCAATCCGTCAGTCGAGCAAGGTATTCGCGACAGCGGCTATGTCAGCAAAGAAGGGGCACAAGTCAAAGTAGCCACCCCCGAATCTTTATCCGTTCACGGCATGTGGAAAGTGAATCCGAAGTGGAATGTATTCGGTGATGTTACTTGGACACGCCATTCGCGCTTTAATAAAGCACACTTAACCTACGACAACGGAAAAGTGGTTGCCAACCCGCAAACAGGCGGTCAAACCACCTCAAACGTTACCACGCTTAATCCGCAATGGCGCAATACGTACAAAGTATCGTTAGGTGCATCGTATCAAGTGAGCGAGCCTTTGCAGCTACGTTTCGGTTGGGCCTATGATCAATCACCGGTAAAAAATGATGATTTGCGCTTAGCAACCTTGCCTGATTCCAACCGCATGTGGTTCTCTGTGGGCGGAAAATACGACTTTAACAAAAACAACACCGTGAATCTGGCATACAGCTACCTGAAAATCCACGACAGCCAAGCCAACCTAAACGGCTGGTGTGGCGGCACAGCCATGGGACCGGGCTCTGAAGCCTGCGTATCCAGCCGCACCAACGGCACAGCCAAATTCAAGAGCCATGCCAGCATTGTGGGCGTTCAATATACCTACAAATTTTAACTTCACGCCATTTTAAGCGTTTAATCTTTTCGGTTTGAGCACAAAAAACGCTGACTCATCAGGCTGCCTGAAAATCATTTCAGGCAGCCCGTAACCAACTAAAACAGGGGTTTATTATGTCTCAACAAAAATTCATCATTCGCAAAGCCGCCGTTTTGGGCGCAGGTGTCATGGGCGCACAAATTGCCGCGCACTTGGCAAACGCCAAAGTACCCACACTGTTATTCGATTTGCCTGCCGCCGAAGGCGATAAAAACAGCATTGTCCGCAACGCACTGAATGCCCTGAAAAAACAAAAACCCGCGCCCTTGGCTCACGCTGCCGCGCTTGATTATATTCAGGCAGCTAATTACGACGATGATTTGGCTTTACTGCAAACTTGCGATGTGGTGATTGAAGCCGTTGCTGAACGTTTAGACATCAAAGAATCTTTGTACACCAAAGTTGCCCCGCATTTGGGCGAACACACCATTTTTGCCACCAACACATCAGGCTTGTCCATTGAAACCCTGTGTGCCGCCTTTCCCGAAGGTTTAAAACACCGTTTCTGCGGTGTGCATTTTTTCAACCCGCCGCGCTACATGCGCTTGGTGGAATTGATTCCCTGTGCCGACACCGCGCCGCAATATTTAGACAATTTAGAACGTTTTTTGGTGTCTGCATTGGGCAAAGGCGTGGTACGCGCCAAAGACACACCCAATTTTATTGCCAACCGAATCGGTGTCTTTTCCATGCTCGCCACCATACACAATGCCGAAAAATTCGGTTTGCGTTTTGACGTAGTGGACGACCTAACCGGTAAGCGTTTGGGACGCCCCAAATCAGCCACATTCCGCACCGCCGACGTAGTGGGTTTGGATACGTTTGCCCACGTTGCCAAAACCATGCAAACCGCACTGAATACTGATCCGTGGCATGAATTTTTCGCATTGCCGCAATGGTTGAATACACTGATTGAACAAGGTGCTTTGGGTGCAAAAACCAAAGCGGGCGTATTCAAAAAAGAAGGCAAACGCATCATGATGTTTGACCCCGCATCGGCAGCTTACGTACCGTCCAATCAACGCGGTGATGCGGCGGTAACTGATTTACTCAAAGAAGCCGACTGGGGCAAAAAACTGGCAGCCTTACGCAGCAGCGAACACCCGCAAGCACAATTTTTATGGGCGATTTTGCGCGATACTTTCCACTACATTGCCGTTCACGCCGCGGATGTTGCCAACACCGCCCGCGACATTGATTTTGCCGTGCGCTGGGGTTTCGGCTGGGATTTAGGTCCTTTGGAAATTTGGCAAGCGGCGGGCGTGAAACAAGTAACACAATGGTTGACCGACGACATCAGCGCGGGCAAAAGCATGAGTCAATCCGCCTTGCCGGCATGGTTAAACACCATTGATGCGTTTCACACAGCTTCAGGCAGCCTGAATTTCCAAACAGGACAATACGAGCCGCGATCGGATTTGGACGTGTACCGCCGCCAATATTGCCCTGCCCGCCTTTTGGGTGAACCCGTTAAAACACAGGGCGAAACCGTATTTACCAATGAAGCAGTGCGTGCTTTCACTTTAGATGGCAAAATTTTGGTGCTGGAAAACCACAATAAAATGCACGCCATCAACCGCACTGTGCTGGAAGGAATCAACCAAGCCATTGACATCGCCGAGCAGCAATATGATGCCTTGGTATTGTGGAATGAAGACGAACCGTTTTCAGTGGGTGCAGATTTAAAATCCATGATGCCGGCATTTGCCACCGGCGACTTTGCTTCCATTGAAAGCATGGTAAAACTCTTCCAAGATACCGCCATGCGTTTGCGCTACAGCCAAATTCCCACCATAGCGGCAATCCAAGGCTTTGTTTTCGGCGGCGGCTGCGAATTTGTAATGCACTGCGATCAAGTGGTTGCCGCGCTGGAAAGCTATATCGGCTTGGTAGAAGTCGGTGTTGGCTTAATTCCGTCAGGCGGCGGCTGTAAGGAATTTGCGCTGCGCTCGGCACAAAGCAATCATGGTGATTTACTGGCAGCATTGAAAGACAGCTACATGAATATCGCTACCGCCAAAGTCGCTACCAGTGCTTTGGAAGCCAAAGAACTGGGCTACCTTCGCCCTGATGCAATCGTGGTGTTCAACAGCTTTGAATTACTGCACATCGCATTAAACCAAGCACGTGCCTTAGCCGATGCCGGTTTCCGCCCTGAAGCACAAAAAACGTTCAAAGCGGCGGGACGCGCCGCTGCCGCATCAATTAAAGCGCAGCTGCTTAATATGCAAGCGGGCGGCTTTATCAGCGAATATGATTTTCATATTGCCTCACAAATCGCCGAGGTAATGACCGGCGGTGATGTGGACGAAGGTTCAATCGTTGATGAACAATGGATTTTAGACTTAGAACGCCGCGTATTTATGGATTTAATCCAACAAGAGAAAACGCTGGAGCGCATTGAAAACATGCTCTCTACCGGTAAACCATTGCGCAATTAAGCACCATACTCATTTTTTCAGGCAGCCTGTGCCTTGCAAACTACAGGCTGCCTGAAATCAGAGCCAAACACACCATCATCATGACCGAACAAGCACAAATCCAACCGCACCGCGATGCCATCGATAATATTGATGCCGCCATTTTGCAATTGCTCAACCAGCGCGCCGAACACGCTCACGCCATCGGTGAAATCAAAGGCACGGGAACTGTTTACCGCCCCGAGCGCGAAGCAGCGGTTTTGCGGCGTATTCAAAACCTCAATCAAGGGCCATTGCCCAACGAAGCTGTTGCCCGATTATTTCGTGAGGTAATGAGCGAATGTTTGGCAGTGGAACGCCCACTTACCATCGCCTATTTGGGACCGGAAGGCACATTCACACAACAAGCAGTAAAAAAACATTTTGGTCACGCCGCCCACACCCTGCCTTGTGCCTCTATTGATGAATGTTTTCGCCTCACTGAAGCCCGTCAGACCGATTATGTTGTCGCACCGGTGGAAAATTCTACCGAAGGGTCAGTGGGCAGAAGTTTGGATTTATTGGTTTCAACCTCACTGAAAGCCTGCGGCGAAGTGGTACTGCGCATTCATCATCATTTATTGCGCCGCTTGCCAAATACAGAAGGCTTGCACAAAGTGTATGCACATGCACAGGCTTTGGCACAATGCCATGAATGGCTGAATAAAAATTTACCCGAAAACGTTGCCCGCATTTCTGTATCCAGCAACGCCGAAGCTGCCCGTCTGGCCGCCGAAGACGACAAAGCCGCCGCCATTGCCTCTCAAGCGGCAGCAGAGCGTTATCAACTCATTAAAATCGCTGCCAACATTGAAGATGAACCCAATAACACCACGCGATTCTTGATTCTGGGACACCAAACCACCAGCCCAACTGCCTGTGATAAAACCTCATTAATCATCTCTGCACCCAACAAAGCCGGTGCAATACATGGTTTACTGCAACCGTTTTCCGCCTACGGCGTATCCATGACCAAATTGGAAAGCCGTCCCAGCCGCGCCGGTTTATGGGATTACGTTTTTTTCATTGATATTGAAGGTCATCACCAAGATCCCACTATTCAGGCAGCCTTAGCAGAACTGACAAACCGAGCTGCTTTCATGAAACTGGTGGGTTCATATCCAACAGCGGTGCTGTAATTCAAGACGTTATCTTATTGTGCTTTTGCTGAAAATGAAAAGTTAATACCATTGGGTGCTATTATCATAACCGCTTCAATTAAGTATCCATCAACCATGCCAAATATGATGTATTCATGAAGACTGCTGCCTGCGATTTCAGCCCTAGCCCTTAAGGAATTTTTTATGAATGAAATTCAATGTCCCCATTGCGGTGAAAAATTCAAAATTGATGAAAGTGCCTATATTGCCATTGTTGAACAAATCAAAGGCGCGGAATTTGAACGCGAATTACACCAACGGCTGACAATAATTGAAGACAAGAATCAATCAGAAATCGCCTTAGCAGAAGAAAAAGCACGCAACGCCGCCAAAGAAGATTTAACGGCATTAAAAACAAAACTTGACAATGCCGAAGCCGAAAAAGCACGGGCAATTGCCGAACTGACTGCTGCCAAAACCGAAGAATTATCCGCACTGAAAACAGCATTGGAAAAAGCAGAAACCGAAAAGAAATTGGCAGTCAATGAAGCCGTGAACCATATTGAAAAACAATGCACGGCATTGGAAAATAATTTAAAAATCAAAAAAAACGAGATTGCCTCGCAAATCACCTTGGCAGAAGAAAAAGCACGCAACGCCGCCAAAGAAGACTTGGCAGCATTAAAAGCAAAACTTGACAATGCCGAAGCCGAAAAAGCACGGGCAATCGCTGAATTGACTGCTGCCAAAACCGAAGAATTATCCGCCCTGAAAACAGCATTGGAAAAAGCAGAAACCGAAAAGAAACTGGCAGTCACTGAAGCCGTGAATCACGTTGAAAAACAACGCATGGTGCTGGCAAATGATTTAGAAATTAAAAAGCATGAAATTGCACTGGTTGAATCACAATGGAAAGACAAATACGCCGCTGAAGTCAAAAGCAAAGATGAAATGATTCAGTATTACAAAGACATGAAGGCAAAACTATCCACCAAAATGGTTGGCGAAACACTGGAGCAGCATTGTGAAATTCAGTTCAATCAATTGAGGGCAACTGCCTTTGTGAATGTATATTTCGAAAAAGACAGCAACATCAGCGACGGCAGCAAGGGTGATTATATCTATCGGGAAAACGATGAAAACGGCAGCGAAATCATCTCCATCATGTTCGAGATGAAAAATGAGCTGGACGATACCACTAATAAACAAAAGAACGAACATTTTTTCAAAAAACTGGATGCCGACCGCCAAAAGAAAAACTGCGAATATGCCATTTTAGTATCTCTGCTGGAAGCCGATAACGAGCTTTACAATAGCGGCATCGTTGATGTGTCGCACCGATACCCGAAAATGTATGTGATCCGCCCGCAATTTTTCATTCCCATGATTACACTCTTGCGCAACGCCGCCTTAAAATCTTTGAAATACAAATCTGAATTGGCACTCATCAAAAACCAGAACATTGACATTACCCATTTTGAAGAAGACATAGAGGCATTTAAAGAGGGCTTTGCCCGAAACTACGAGCTTGCCAGCCGAAAATTCAAAACCGCGATTGATGAAATTGACAGAACCATTGGTCACCTGCAAAAAACCAAAGATGCACTGTTATCATCAGAAAACAACCTGCGCCTTGCCAATAACAAAGCGGAAGACTTAACCATCAAAAAACTCACCCGCAACAACCCTACCATGAAAGACAAGTTTGACGCGTTAAAGCATGACAAAAAAGAATAACGCTACCCTGCGGCGACCTTAAGAATCTATATTTAATGATGAAAAAAATAGTTTGGCTGTATCATTTTCCCTGTTGAACGATGTCAATAAAATTTCGTGATATAGCTAAACTATTAAAATTTTCAAAATGATTAGCTGGAAAAACTATGGCTAATTGCCTGAAATCTGCTGAACTAAGTCATGTTTGCTTTTTTGAAAAAATAATAGTACAGCTATAACAACTTAATTACCAAAAGAAAAAGCGGCTGCACAAAACAGGCAGCCGCTTTTTTTTAAGTATCAATCAATTTTTACTGAACTTTAATTTCCACGTCCACACCGGCGGGCAAGTCCAATTTCATCAGGGCATCGGTGGTTTTGTCAGTCCAATCCACAATATCCATCAGCCGCAAATGGGTACGAATTTCCAGCTGTTCACGTGAAGTTTTGTTCACGTGCGGTGAGCGCAAGATGTCGAAACGTTCGATTTTGGTAGGCAGCGGAATCGGTCCTTTAACCACAGCACCGGTACGCTTGGCGGTTTCCACGATTTCTTGAGCAGAATGATCAATCAAGGTGTAATCATAGGCTTTCAGACGAATACGAATTTTTTGGTTTTTCATTATTCTGTCCTTTTACGCAATCACGGTAGCCACAACACCTGCACCCACTGTACGACCGCCTTCACGAATGGCGAAGCGCAAGCCTTCTTCCATTGCAATGGGGGCAATCAATTCTACAGTAATGGCAACATTTTCACCCGGCATCACCATTTCCACGCCTTCTGACAAGGTAACCGCACCGGTTACGTCAGTAGTACGGAAATAGAATTGCGGACGGTAGTTGGCAAAAAACGGGGTATGACGACCGCCCTCTTCTTTGCTCAATACATACA
The DNA here is from genome assembly GCF_000745895.1 of Stenoxybacter acetivorans DSM 19021. GTDB lineage: Bacteria > Pseudomonadota > Gammaproteobacteria > Burkholderiales > Neisseriaceae > Stenoxybacter > Stenoxybacter acetivorans. Next base: position 27,108 of record NZ_JQKE01000036.1, read on the forward strand.
CTTCTGCTTTGAATTTGGTGTGCGGGGTAATTGAACCGGGTTTAGCCAATACTTGACCGCGCTCAACTTCTTCGCGTTTAGTACCGCGCAGCAATACGCCGACGTTGTCGCCTGCCTGACCTTGATCCAGCAATTTGCGGAACATTTCCAC
>NZ_JQKE01000037.1 GCF_000745895.1 Stenoxybacter acetivorans DSM 19021
CTCGGATAACGGGACAGAATACAAGGGAACGCCGGAACACGCTTTCAGGGCGGTCTGTACAGAACATCGCATCAATCAAAAATTTACCCGAGTTGCCCGCCCACAGACCAATGGTAAGGCAGAGCGGGTTATCAGGACGTTGATGCAGATGTGGCACGATAAAACACGCTTTCAGGACAGTGAGTATCGAAAGCTGGAGCTAAATCGCTTCATCAACTACTACAATACGGTGAAGCCCCATAAATCACTTAACGGAGCGACACCATACGAGGTACTAGAGAAATATTTTTATTTTGATGAAAAGTGTAAACAACGCGGATAATTCTTACAGAAATTGATCTGATTAGTGGTTGCCTGAAACCGGTGGAATACAAACGGGGCAATCCAAAATCCGGCGATTGGGACAAAATCCAGTTGTGCGCCCAAGCAATGTGTTTGGAAGAAATGCGCGGGATTCATATTGATGAAGGTGCGCTTTGGTATGGGCAAACGCGGCATCGGGAATCAGTGTTGTTTGATGAGACACTGCGCCGGCGAACCTTAACAGTCATTGATGAAGTTCGGCAATTACTGCAATCGGGCGACACACCGCCGCCGCATTATGGCAAGCATTGCCAATCTTGTTCACTGGCAGATGAATGCCAGCCCAAATTGATGCAAAAAGATAAATCCGCCGCTTATGTAGCCGCTTTGTATCAAGAGGCAGAAGATGCGTAAACTGCAAAACACCCTATACATTACCCGCCAAGGCAGCTATGTGCATAAAGAGCGGGAAACACTGGTTATTGAGTGTGAACATCAAAAAATAATGCAATTGCCGATTCATGCCGTTGCTCATGTTTTTTGTTTCGGCAATGTTTTGGTTTCTCCATTTTTATTGGGATTTTGCGGCGAAAATAAGGTTAATTTGGCTTTTTTTACCGAACATGGCAAATATTTAGGGCGTTTACAAGGACGGCAGAGCGGCAATGTCTTATTGCGCCGCGCCCAATACCGCCTATCAGAACAAAACCCGTTGCCCATTGCTCGGCACATCATCGCTGCCAAAATTCAGGCAAGCAAGCGGGTGCTGCAACGCCGATTGCGCAACCACGGTGCACAGCCGGAAGTAGAACACACCGTTAAAATGCTGAATTTCAGCGTAACACAATTGCCAAATGCCGCTGATTTAGACACCGTGCGCGGCATAGAAGGCGATGCTGCTGCACGGTATTTCGGCGTGTTCAGACATTTACTCACTGCCAAACAAGCACAGGCAGATTTTGTGTTCGACGGGCGAAACCGACGTCCGCCGCGCGATCCCATTAACGCCATGTTATCGTTGCTGTACAGCGTACTTGGCAAAGAAATCAGCGGTGCTTTGCAAAGTGTCGGGCTTGATCCGCAAGTGGGTTTTCTGCACGCCGACCGTTCAGGACGCGACAGTTTGGCACAAGACATCTTAGAAGAATTCCGTGCATGGCTGGTGGACAGATTGGTTTTGAATTTAGTGAACCGCGAGCAGGTTAAACCGAAAGATTTTATTTTTGATGCTTCCGGTGCCGTGCAGATCAAAGACGATACCCGAAAACTATTGTTTAAGGCATTGCATGAGCGCAAACAAGAAAAAATTCAACATCCTTTTCTGGGCGAGGAAGTTGAAATCGGCTTATTGCCCCATATTCAAGCCATGTTATTGAGCCGCCATTTACGCGGTGATTTGGCAGAATACCCGCCATTTTTAATGCGTTGATTAATACGACAGGCTGCCTGAAAGTGTTTATTGCATATTGAACACACAGCTAAATAGGCTGGCTTACCTGCATCAATAATTATTTGCTAATTTCAGTTAAATCCATTCTGCCATAGCCGCTGCTGGTTTTTCCGCCGATACCATTGTTTTTCAGCGCACTTTTCAGAATTACTGCCGCCGTCTTTATCCAGCCATTTCCATCTGCTTTGGAATTGCCTATAAAACTTAATTTGACTTGAAAGCAGCCGGTAATTGAAAGAAAGGGAATGGGAATAGGGGTGTTAAAATCGGTTGGCGGATCTCCTTCTCCACTGTAATACTCGGTATGATGCGGCGTCATCACATCAAGATGAAATGCTGTTTTTAAACTATCGGGGCAAATCCACGCATCATGAAAAATAACTGCACCTTTTGATTGTCTGGCTTGTGGGTTGGCATCACTGCCGCCGCCAAAAAGAAAAGTGTAATGATCTTCTGTAAAGGAATCATCAAGGGGCTGATATTTGTTATTTTCAAGTTTAAAAAACAACTCTCGTGCATGATGCGCACAAATACCTTTTAAAGCACTGCCCGGAATCATGGGCGTACCATAAGTGTGCTGCAAGGTTAAGCCTGTTTCCAATGCGCTGGGATTGCCCAAACCGATAATCAGTCGGTTATTGGGTAAAGTTCTGGCACAAAAAAAATGATGCACACTTTCTGATTGGCGAATTCTGGCATTAAATGCTTCTTCATATAATTTAAAGTAAGCATCTTTTGGCTTTTTAGTCAGTAGATTAAATAAATTTTCCTTACTTTCTGGATCATTAAGTTTTTCAAGATAACGATTTAATAATAAACCAATATTTTCTGGTTCTTCATGGCTTTTAGGAATATCTATCCTTCTTGCGGTAATTTTTTCGGCAGTCATTAAGATGTTTCTCCCGTATTATTTTTCTTCTTCAATCAATGCTTCAGCATAGCGTTTCAGCCAGCCTGCTACGTCCAATACTTGTCGGCTTAAATGGATATAATCCAGTACATCAGTCGAAAGATATTTATCTTCTAATTTTTTTCCTGGAGTATCTTTGTATATTATTTTATTTAAATGCTCTAACAAAATGGTACGTTCTTCTTTTTCCTTCGCTTGAGCAAAAGCAATCGCTTGTGCCAATCCGCAGGAATGTACCAATGATGGAAAAGAGCGGGCAAAACTGCGGTATTTTTTCTTATCGGCATCTTTTTTTTCAATATAGCTGCTGACTTGTTCAAATGCTATTCTTGCCCATTGTTGCTGTCGGGTGGTAACAGAAGTCATGATGTTTTCCTTATTCTTTACTGTGCGGGATTGTCTTGTTCTTAGCTGCTTTCTTCTGCATTGCTAAAAACGCAGCGTGTTTGACCGCGCCCGACAGTAATATTGCCGCCCAGTTGAAGTGCGATTTCTTCTGTGCAATAGTCTTTCAATAAATCTTTATCAGATTTTAATTGATTATCACAATAAACCATACCGGCTAAAATACTTTCTGCGGGCAGCGATTCTTCAGTCCACAATGCGCCTTTATCAACTACATCGCTGTCTGGATTGATACGAATCCGCGTATCGACCTGAGTAGCGGTTTCTGATAGAAAACTAAAGACCACATCACTCACAATAGCAAAACGCTGCTTAAATATTTCTTGCCATTTATTTTGATTATCTTGCCATAGATTTTTAGCAATTTTATCAGCAATTTTTGCAGATTCTTCAGATTTTTGTACGGTTAAATCAAGGTCTTCCAGAAAGACTTTTCCATCTTTGGTCAAAACAGAATTTTCTGTCAAAGAAATCTGTACTGCACTAACTTCCGGTATAGCGGGTAATTCTGCCCAATCTCGCTGTAGCCGATTCAATACCAAAGGTGCGCTCACCCAAGCAAAAGTACCGTATAAACTGCGTACCGGCAGACAAATCAAATAGGCATCAGTAAAAATCAGCGCACCCGCCTTATCTTGATTATCTCCGCCAGTACCAAACGCAGTATTTCCGTTTTCTGAACCACTGTACTGCGCCTTGATAACACCCTTAATACTTGACCCTGGTACAAACGGAAAACCGGTTACTTTCTCACGCATCAGAGGATTATCAATATATCCCGCGCCTTCACCCGAACCAAGGTGTAAAGGCGAAAGACAATGCAGCCAATACATTTTTTTAGTAAATTGTTCATTCATTTTTATTCTCCTGATTGCTCTGTTTTCAAATTATTGGATTCCGAAGGCTGTCAAATTCCCCACAATGCCAGCCCAAAGCCGTCTGCACCAAGTTCTGGGTTACATTTTTTTGATTGTCTATGATAAAAAGATTGGCCACAGACAGGGTGCAGCCAAAGTTCAATTAACGCAGCAGTTGTTACCTCTGGATTTAATACTTCAAAAAAATACACACTGCCTGCGGGCACCATTTTTTTAGTTGCTTTTATGTTTCCATCATGCGAGAAACCCGAAATCGGCACAGCACGTTTCACACTGGCAGCAATCAATTTAACTTGAATTTCTGTTTTGGGGATTGTGCCAATCAATATTTGATTATCTTTTTCATCATTGCAATTTTCTAGTTCTTTGTAAAGCCAATCAGGATACCAGCCGGTAGTAAAAATTGCCGGTGTAGCCAATTGTAGTTTAATGTGTTTATTTTTTCCCTTTAACGCTGTTTTAATTTCATCAGGGCAATCCCACAAATGACTAAGTTTTGAACATTCTGATATTTTTGCCAGCCGCCGTTCTGCACCCAAAGGAATAACACCGGAAAATGAAATATCATCACATCGATCAACGCGCAAGGCTGCTTCAATCATTTCCCCATCTGTTTTTCCTGCTGAATCTTGCTGCATAAAATCAACACCGCGTGTGCTGAATAGTAGCCCGGGTTCTGCCACACCTGTTTCAGGATTAATTTTAACATGGGTGCGCTCGTCTAATGGCAAATCAGTAAGGCAAGCTTTCAGTTGTTCACTGGTAATTTCTTCTTTGCCAAGCAGCCATTGAATAGTCAGCTCAAGCGGCCACCAAATCAGCGAGTTATCTGGTCTAAAATTAGAATTTTCTGAAGAAGGTTTTGGTAATAATGGTTGTAGTTGAAAGGGCAAATCAACCCCGCAGCCGTTATCCATTTTTTCAGGCAGCAAGCGACATAATTTATATTTATCAGATTTTTTTTGTATCACAGCATCTGCTGGGGCAGGAACATAAAGATGATTATTTAAATAAGGCAGCGGACCGCGAATATCAATTTTATTTAAATCTTTGCTTACCAAGTCTGTTTTTTGCTTTTTAGCAAAAGTGCGTAAAGCTCCGGCAGTAACCGAAGGGAACGGCCAGCGATGAACATAAATCCGCGTGGTCAACGAAGAATCGAATGGTCGTCCATCACGAAAAATCAACGGATCGCGCGGAGTAATCAATAGGGCTTTAGTCATTTTTTACTCTTTTCAATCTTCGATATTGTTTTTAGAGGCATTAAACATCTCAATATATGCCCGATGCGGAAACAGCACAGGATTATTGATTAGCATCAAATATTGATTGAGTTGGAATACTAAGGTTAGTAGATTAATTTTTTTATCTTTTTTATCTTTTTTATCTTTTTTATAAATAGAAAAATCTTCTGTTTTAAATTTAGATATTTCTAAGTTTGATACTTCTAACTCTAAATTAATTAACTTATCATTTGTTGAGCTTGAATTTTTTTTATTTGTTAATTCTTCTGAATTTGATTCAAACCTATTCTTTAAGTTATCTAATTCTTTAACTATTGAATTTGATTCTTCTAGATTTAATTCCTTTACTCTTTCTTCTAATTCTTTTAACCTAAGATTGTTTTCTTTCTTTGTTGAGGAAAGTGTAATTTTTTTAAAAAGTTCCTCTATTGTGTGTTGGCTACTAATAATAGAGAGTGGGTTATTTTCATCTTGTTTGCCGTCCTGATTTGTATTTGCAGATATAATTAAATCACACTCTGTATTTTTCCTAGTTTCATTTTTATTGCTATTAGGAAATAATCCACAGAGTATTTTAAGTGGTTTAATTTTTCTCCCTTTATTTAAAATAGGTTCGCCAAGTGCAGAACCTGCATAGCCTTCAAGTCCAAGTTTTTCTACTGGGTTTAATTTATCAATTGAGTCTACCCAAATTTTTATATTATTAGTATCCAGTTGAACACTTTTACACTGAATCACAGCAGCTACTGCCTCATAAGGAATAAATTTAATATTTCTGTTTTTAAAAATATACGGTGTATATTGTTCATCAAAAATTACCAAATCTGTTTCATTGGATACCTTGCCATGCGAATCAATCAAAAATGCGCCTTGTTCAATGGCAAATTTCTTTGGGATAATATTTTCAAAAAAATCTTTCCATATTTTTTCTCGAAAAGTACCCGCAGTCAGGTGATGATTATTCACCGTCATAAACAATTCGGCAATCAGTGCTTCTTCCATACGCACATAATTGTGTTTGATTTCTTGGATAACATTATTATTGGTATTACTCATGATTAATTTCCTTGTTTCTAGGAAGATAAGAGGCGATTCTCGATGCCAGTAACAGAGTTTTATTTAATTTTTTAAGTGCGCCATATGACAAACTTTGAGATGTTGGTAATAATTCTTCTTGCAATGATAGTAAGCCAATTTTCAATAAATCAATTTGTTTTTTCTCCAACAAAAGTTTTACATCGCTGAAAATCTGCTTTTGTATTAGTTCATTCTCAAATTTTTCCTGATTCAATGACTTATAGCGCATCAGTAATTTTTCAAGATCATAAGGCAGTTTATGCGGCAGTTTTCCTGTTTGAAACGTTTCAATATATTGGGGTAACTTTTTATCAATCTTTGTATCCCATTGCGCCCGCACAGAAAAATCACCGCCACCGCGCGTATGTAGCACCACCGCCAAACCATTGCGATTATCACCTTTGGCAATGTGTTCAGCTTCTTTGCCCCATTCCCGCAGCAACCCCAAATCTTCCATGAAATGACCAATGGCAATACCCACCGACAGCGTGGGTGATGATTGATTGCCTTTCCCTTTAAATTTTTTCAGCATTTTTTTAAATTGAACAGATAATTCACGTGCACATTTAATACATTTATCCAATGGTAATAAAGCAAACACATCATCACCGCCGGCATAAACACAAACGCCTTGATGTTTTTCCACAATACAACGTGCTTCTTTGGCAAATTCCGATAAAGCTTTTGAAAAACCTTGGTGTTTTTGGAGGTCTTGAATTTCTCCGAGTGCATCGCCAATCTTGTCGCCGTCAGCACAGAGTACAGCCAAATAAGGGGAGGGTATGCCATAATTTTTGTATAATTGCTTTTTTCTAATAAAGATTGTAGCTCATCGAATAAAGATTTTAGTTTTTTGGCTTCTTTGTTGTTGGCTTCTTCGTTGGTATTATTGATACCGGCTTCTTCGGCAATACTGGTATAGCGATCAGTAAATAATATCGTGCCATCGTAAGGAAATCGCTCATATTGTGGATAGTATTTTTTTTCTTTATTCTGCGGATTTTCTTTCACAATGATTTTAGAAATAATTGGCTTTTCCTCATCATTTATGGTTTTGGCAAAATTTTCAATTTCGTTTATTTTATCAGTAAATTTTTTAATATCATCTTTTTCCAGTGTACGAATCCAAGGATTGGTTGCAATACGGGATATCGAAGGGTAGTTTTTATCTTTACTGGCAATACGTTTCACCACACCGGTTATATCCAATGGTTCGCAAGTGCCGTTTTTAGTTACCTTAATGCCTAAGGCTCTGCATTGATTAAGCTGATCTTCTGATAAATATAAGCGCAATACGCTCTCACGCGCACCGTCCAGCAGTGATTTGGGTACAGGATAGCCTCTGCCCGGGCTAAAATCACGGGTATTTTTGCGCCCACTTAATAAACGCATCAAGTTTTTACGATCGTTTTGATAATCTACCAATAATGGACACCAAGCAGTATAAACTTCAATAATATCCTTGTGCTGAGCATTCCATATATCAGACTTAATTAAGTCAGGGTATTTTTTATATACTCCTTCTGCGAGATGTTGCCAATGGTTTTGTGCTGCGTCTTTGGCAATTTTAGCTAACTCTTTAACAGCATCAATATCACCATCTACTTTAACAATAATCTGATTAACGATGTTTTCTTCTGAATTTTCTTTTAAGGCATTATCTAGATTATCAAAGTAAGGGAAAATCAATTCAACATTGCTACAGTTATTAAGCGAACGGGCAACCGCCTTGCTGATTTCAGACAGTAAATGCGAGCCAAACCACAAATCACGTGTTCTCCGTGCCGCAGCAATAAAATCTTGAACAGGACCAATGGCAATAGCGAGTAGATAACTGGTCATTTTTTATTCTCTTTTTGTTTTAATAAATGATAATTTTTTTGATTTATGTATAGTATAAATGCAGCAATTGCATTTTCTTGATTTTTTAAGGGCTTTAATTTTTTTAATTTTTCACTATGAATAGATTCTTTCCCATAAGATTTTTCAATAGATTTTTCTATCCCTTTTCCTTTTACATTAATTTCCATATCTAACGCATGTTGATACGGTAAGATTAAAACAAAAGGATACCATTTTCCCTCTATGAAAATAGGCTTAGTGATAATAGGGCTAGCCATTCTCTCATAATTTTTATTTTCATATTTTGGAGTAATCGTGAAGTCCATTGGCTCTTTATTGGGAATAGGAGAAGATTGGGGAGAATCTTTGAAATGGATTATTATTGGTAATCCCATAATCGATCTTGGAAAACAAGGAATTAAATCCTTAGTTTCTTTAAGAGGATCTTTATGCTTTGGTAATGCACAATTTGATAATTCTCGAATGGAATCGGCTTCAGACCAGTGAGATCGTCCATATTCTTTTGTGCGTGCAAAACATGCCCCCTGCCTAAACTCTTTATAGATCTCAATGGATCTGCTCCATGCGCAGATTTTGGCAGGCTGTGGATATTTTGAGCTATCCACGGTAGCGTTTCCACAAAAACCTTGACAATTTATTCTTTCCAATAGATCAATAATTTCTTTCTTGTGTTGGCTTTTTTCGATAATTTTTTTAACAAAATCTTTGTCGTTTTCGTTTGAAACAAATTTTAAAGCACCACAGCCTTTTCTTGTTCTTGAGCCAATCCCCCCAAAACATACCCATGCACGCATTGCATCTCTAACCACTTCTTTATTGTCATCAGAAAGTGAGTTAGAGAAACTTAAGCGCAGAATGAATTTGAAGCCCTCTTTAAGTAAATATTTATTTATTTTTTTATCATTTGTTATTGTTGAGAATAAAATATACAATTCAGGACTATCATTTTCAAATCCAAATTTACCTTCAGCATCTACCAACTTTCCTTTTGAATTTTTCTTTTTATATCGTTCATTATTTTGATTGACTGGATCGTCTGTTAAATTTCTTTGATATTCTTTATAATTATCTACAGCTTTAATCAAAATTTCGACTTTACTTTTTTTCTTCGTATCGCCCCAAATATCACTTTCTGCATTAAATAACTCATCAGCTTGTTTATCTTTTCCATACAACATTCGCCACCAAAACCGCAAATGCCCGCGGATTGCTGTGGCGCGGATTGGCATGGTTTCATCTACTACACCGGCTGTTACGCCGCCGCCAAACATTGGAGTAACTATTTCAATTTGATATTCTTCTGAATAACATTCTATTCTTTTTTCAATTTTTTCTTTGTCTAATAATGGTGGCTTCATTGTTATCTCCTAAATAATGCGTGCTATTGCATCGCTAAACAATAAAATTGTAGATAAACAGTGGGTTAGGGCAAGCAGCATGGTTTAGTGGCAGCAGTTCAATCAACAATCTACTCAGTCCTAAGTAAAATGGTTTTATTTGTTATCACAGTGGTAATCTGATGCTCAGGCTGCCTGAAAAATACTGCCAATACAATCAGTCATAATTTTTTTCTGTCTTTGTGCCGCCTTTTTTTATCACGCTGTATTTTTTGTTTCAGACAGCCAGTGGATCACCCGCCGGAGCACCTTTTGCTGTTACTAAGATGCAACATAATACAGTTGTAGCAATTTGGTTTTAAAGCAGTGGCTTTACTTTTTCTGTACTGTATCATTCATACAGCACACCGTTAAAATAATGTGTTTATTTCAAAATTATCACACTGTATCATATGGTTGCATTTTGATGGAAAATAATTGATTGCTTGATAGACAGTGGGTATTGGTACACAATATTTACTTTTATATGTCAGGCGGTCTGAAAGGAATCACAAATATGATGATGTTAATTACTTATGATATTTCATCAACAGATTCAGATGGCCAAAAACGCCTCCGCCGCATTGCTAAGCACTGCTTAGACTATGGCTTGCGTGTACAATTTTCTGTGTTTGAATGTGAAGTAAGCCCCGATCAATGGGTAGTGTTGAAAGATAAATTATTAAGTGAATACAACTCGGAAACAGATAGCTTACGGTTCTACCAATTGGGCAGCAAATGGCAAGGCAAAGTGGAACACCATGGGGCAAAAGCGGGATTTGACATGTTTCGCGATTTGCTTATAATATAAGCATCGCTAACCCATTGTAGTCGCCAGATTAGCGGCAGGTTAGCGAAGTAATAAACTCCTTTTATTTCAAATAGCTTGCCAATTTTTGTGTCACTGAATTGGTATTGTCCCTCGAAATTCAAGACATCAGCGAAAACCCTTTCGCCAAGTCTTGACAGTAAAGCCGTCGCAAGGCGGCAGTCGCCCGCCTTGCGCGGGCGTGGATTGAAACATATTCTTTTGACTTAATAAACATTGACGGATTAGTCGCCCGCCTTGCGCGGGCGTGGATTGAAACAACATCTTGGGGGTTAAACTGTGGTTGATTTGGAGTCGCCCGCCTTGCGCGGGCGTGGATTGAAACAAAATCGGCGCACACTCAGCCTCATGCTCTTGATAGTCGCCCGCCTTGCGCGGGCGTGGATTGAAACTCTGCATCTGATGCGGAAAATTCAGTAATATCGAGTCGCCCGCCTTGCGCGGGCGTGGATTGAAACGCTCAACTCACATGCTCGGCATTTATAACGTGTGTCGCCCGCCTTGCGCGGGCGTGGATTGAAACAATTAAATCATCGACGTCACGTACGTGTGCATCAAGTCGCCCGCCTTGCGCGGGCGTGGATTGAAACTTTGCAAATGAGTAACTTGTTTTTTTCTGTGTATGTCGCCCGCCTTGCGCGGGCGTGGATTGAAACAACTCAACGCGATGCAGCTGTTCTAGAGCAGTGTATGTCGCCCGCCTTGCGCGGGCGTGGATTGAAACTGCTCAATGACTACGCCGCAAATTTTTGCATTTGGTCGCCTGCTTTACGCGGGCGTGGATTAAAACAAGATGATGTATTGCCTTGTACCGCCACATATATCAATATCTACCATGATAGATGAGCAAGTACTCGTGTTTGGTGGAGCAAGAGGAGGATATTCGTGTGGTGTTAATAGAGGGTTCATGCACGAATCCGCAGACGATACCGGATCGATGGCAAGATTTTGATATTGAGTATGTTACCTGTGATAATGTACCTTATATAGACGGAAGATGGATAGAGCAGACGTTGCTACCTAAATTCGGTATAGTCGTGATTAATCAAACCCATGATAATGGAGACCCTAAAGATGTCTATATGTGGCTTATTTAATTTATGAGTGGAGTACGGATTGATTTGACGTTTGATTTACTGGAGTTTTTGGCATGCCCAACGGAGAATTAACTCATGGAAATATGTAATAAATTTTAGTTTTGTGCTGTATGTAATCAGAGCACTGTTACGTAAGCAGGTATTGTTGGCAATAGAGATTTTAAATCAATACTTTCGCCCTGAATACATTAAGCTGCTTACTTGGCTTAGGGGCTAACACTAAATTTGCAGTGAATATAGGTAAGAAGAGTTGGAATATTGGTAAGTATGTGTCTGCCGAATTGTATGAATCATTGCTAGCCAGTTATCCACCAGTGGAAGTAACCGCGATGTGAGCTGAGACAGATAAACTATTGATCGTATTTCCACAGCTGGAATAGGTGGCAAGTGTATTTGGGTATGGATATAATACAGTAGACAGTGAACAAGCAGCGAATTCATTAAAGATTATTATGGTGGATAGATTTGTTTTGTATATGATTGGCACGTGACGAAATACAGTCTCTGGAATTATTTTTCTTTGATATTTAAAATCATTTCACCCGAATTTCAATTGCTTCATAGGGTGTGGATTGGCAAATTTGAATGCTGCCTTCTTTTACCAGCTCCAATATGGCGATGAAATTGACCACTACCAAAGCAAGATTGTCTGTTTTTCTGAATAATTCACTAAATAGACAAGATTTTTCTTTTTGTAAACGCCGTAAAATTTCACTCATTTGTACGCGTACAGACAAGGCTTCTTGAAATATTTGATGGTGTTGTTGGTGCTTGGCTCGGGCGAGGATATTCAGCCATGCTTGCTGCAAGTCAGATACCGATACTTGCGGTGGTTTCGGTGTTGCGATGATTTCCAGCGGTAAATATGCCCAAGCAAAATCACGCCCTGCTCGGGGCAATTCGTCTAATTGTGCGGCGGCAAATTTTATTTGTTCATACTGCAATAAGCGGCGAACCAATTCGGCGCGCGGGTCGTCGGTTTCTTCTTCAATAATCGGTGGTTTGGGCAATAATAAACGTGATTTGATTTCAATCAAAATCGCCGCCATCAGTAAATATTCGGCGGTTAAATCGAGCTCCCGCTCGTGCATTTCGTTGATGTATGCCAAATATTGCTGCGTGATTTGAATCATCGGAATATCCAGCACGTTTAGATTTTGTTTGCGAATCAAATATAAGAGTAAATCCAAAGGCCCTTCAAAACCGATTAGCACTACTTGCAGCGCGTCGGGCGGAATAAATAAGTCTTGCGGGACATCGGCAACCGGCTGCCCGAATACCCAAGCCACTGCGGTTGCGGCATCGGTGCTTAACGGGCTGTCTGAAGGCATAAATAATCTAAGCAATGTTGTGCGCAGTGTAAACCAAAAGCAGCGGTGATTATCATAACTGCGCCGTAGCCGGCACATGAAAGACCTTGAGGTGCTTCATGTGTATTGCAGGCGGTGGTGTTGGGCGGGGTAATATTTTCGGTGGAATACACGCAGGGGACGTGCATTTTTTGCGTGGTGTCGCGTGAGAAGTTGTGGTGTTTACGCAGAGCATAACGCATATTGGCGAGTAAAGGATCATGGGTTACGCGGCTTAAATCCGCTGAACGGATTTGCGTTATGTCTTTTTGTCCTCCTGCACTGCCGGAGGTGATAAATGCTTGTTTGTTTGCGATAAAATAAGCTGCCATTGCTGCTTTTACCTGCACTTGGTCAATGGCATCAATCACAAAATCAACAGGCTGCCTGAAAAAGGTGTTGATGTTGCTGGTATCAACAAAATCTTCAACGCAATTGACGCGGCAATGGGGATTGATTTCAGCCACGCGTTCTTTTAAGGCTTCTGCTTTGGGTTTGCCGAATAGAGAGGTAAGCGCATGCAATTGGCGATTGACATTGGATTCGGCGATGTTATCCAAGTCAATTAAGGTTAATTCGCCGATGCCGCTGCGTGCCAATGCTTCTACCGCCCAAGAGCCGACACCGCCCACGCCCACCACACAGACATGTGCTTGGCGGAATCTCAGAAATGCGGATTCGCCGTATAAACGCGCAATGCCGCCGAAACGGCGTGGGACGGAAGATGATGATGAAGATGATAATGAATCAGACATGGTTATTTATGTAAAACGCTTCGGCAGAGGTTTGCCGAAGCGTTTTGTTTTTGGATTTTAATCAATTAATTTATGATGCAATTTTTGCTGTTTTTCAATGCTTTTATTGATGTACCATTGTTGGCCGATGGTGATGATGTTGTTGGTTAGCCAATACAATACCAAACCGGCGGGAAAGAAGAAGAACATTACCGAAAAAATCACCGGCATAATTTTCATCATTTTCGCTTGCATCGGATCGGTGGGTGCGGGATTCAGATGCGTTTGGATAAACATGGTGATTGCCATCAAAATCGGCAAGATGTAGTAGGGGTCAATGCGCCCCAAATCGGTAATCCAGCCTATCCACGGTGCTTGACGCAATTCTACAGACGAGAACAATGCCCAATATAAGCCGATGAACACGGGAATTTGCAGGAGCATGGGCAGACAGCCGCCCAAAGGATTGATTTTTTCCTTTTTGTACATCGCCATCATTTCTTGCTGCATTTTCATGCGATCGTCGCCGTATTGCTCTTTGAGTGCTTGCAGACGCGGAGCAACGGCACGCATTTTTGCCATAGAGCGATAGGCGGCGTTGGTGAGCGGAAATAATATGGCTTTGACAATCAGCGTGAGTAAGACAATTGCCCAACCCCAGTTGCCTACCCATTCATGCAGTTTATTCAGCATCCAAAACAAGGGTGAGGCAAATAAAGAGACTTTACCGTAATCTTTGATAAGCTGCAGATTATCCGCCACTTTGATGATACTGGAATAATCCTGAGGACCGGCATAGAGTTCAACAGGGAAGGAAGCCTTGGTATTGGGCGCAATATCAGTTAAGCCAACACGAACCCCTGTGGAATACAAGCCGTCGCTGCGTTTGCGAATGTCGATTTGGCAAGCAGAACCTTGGCAGACGCTACTGCCGCCTTTGGGCTGTAAAATCCAAGTTGCCATAAAATAATGTTGGGTCATGCCCACCCAGCCGGTATCGGTTTTGCGTACATAATCGGCTTGGTCGCGGCCTGAAGAATAATCGCTGTCTAAGTCGCCGAAAGATACTTTTTCAAATTTACCCTGCGGGGTATATAACACTGGACCGGTATAAGTGTGATCGAAATAACCGCTGCCTTCCGGGTCTGTGCCGTCGCGCAATAAGCGGTAAACACTGCTTAGCTGTGCGGGTGCGGTGTTGCGGTTGCTGATGTCAAAGCGCACATTAACGGCATAGCTGCCTTTGCGGAAAGTGTAAACTTTGTCTGCTTGAATGCCGCCGACTTCAGGTGCGCTTAAACGCACTTCCAAGGTATCGCCGGTTAAAGTGTAATTTTTTTGCGGCGTGCTGAACGATACGTCTTTGAGCAGATAATCGCCGTTGGGTGTCAGCAACAATGATTGGGCAATGTATTGATGCTGTTTCGTGTCATCAAATAAAACAAAAGGTTGTTTTTCATCTGATGTTGCATTGTATTTAAGCAATACCAAGCGGCGCAGATCACCGCTTTTTTCATCAATGGTTGCCTGAAATAAATCGGTGGTAACGGTAATCGGTGATGTTTGCAGAAGTGCGGCATCGGTGTTGGTATCAGCCGTTGGATTTGTTGTGCCGGTATTGCTGGTGCTTGATGCAGCGGAAGCGGCTTCTTGCACAACGGGTGTTGTCGGTTTTGGCGTAGGGAAGAGATATTCCCAGCCCATCAGCACGAGCAGCGATGCCGCAAAAAACATCATCAATCGTTTAAAGTCCATAGTCTTTCTCGTTTATTTCTCGGTTGATTTTTTCCGCTGATGCAGGAGTATCATGGCACAGGGTCGTGTCCGCAGCCGCCGAATGGGTGGCAGCGGCAAATGCGTTTAAACGCAAGCCAGCTACCTTTTATTGCGCCGTATTTCTGCAAAGCCTCAATTGCGTATTGAGAGCAAGTGGGCGCATAGCGGCAGCGCGGCGGTAGCATGGGGCTGATGGCATATTGATAAAAACGAATAAACATCAGCAATAAATGACGCATCATGTCAAATCACTTTTTATCGGGCATCAGTAACAAATTATCCAAGGTTTGCCAAATTTCCTGCGCTTGATTTTGCTCGAAAGCCAAGTGCACACGCAAGACAATATCATTGTTTGGTAAATCGTGTTGGTGTTTGCGAAACCATTCACGCAATACGCGCTTCATGTAATTGCGCCGATTGGCACGCTTGGCTGTTTTTTTACTCACCACCAGCCCCAAACGCGGGTGGGTAAGCTGATTGGCTGCCTGAAAAATCTGTATGTATTTATGTCGTTTTTGGCGGCGCAATGCAAAAACGGAAGAAAAATCTTCCGTTTTCAAAAGACGATAAGATTTGCCAAAATCAAAAGTCATTCCGGCGGATCTTTGCTGTGTTTCAGTCAAACGGATTATACCGCCAAGCGTTTGCGCCCCTTGGCGCGGCGGGCTGCCAACACGGCACGACCGCCGCGGGTTTTGCTGCGTACTAAAAAGCCATGTGTGCGTTTGCGGCGGGTAACGGACGGTTGGTAGGTGCGTTTCATTGTGTATTCCTAAAAAATGGCAATAAAAATCGCACTATTACAACACAAACACTTGCCATTGTCAAAACAGAATACATGAATCAATGTTTGGGAATGGGTAAAATATTTATCGCTTACTTGACAAAAAGACGTGTAGAAAATGGATAATGCGATTCACATTACCTGTGTTTTTTCAGTGAAGCAATGAGAAAATACACTGTAAACACAGCATTATGATTTTATGTGTGCGTATGATGATGTTTGAGTGATTATTTGGTGTTTCCATATTGGGCGAGGCGTTGTTTGTGCCGCTTGTTTTTAAGATACCGCCGATAATGGTCAGATTATTTAAAATTCGGACAATAATGAACAAAATGAATAAGATTGGGTGATAAAATACCGTAAATTTGACGTATGATTGGTTTTGAGCAATTGCAACCAAATCTAAAATGTCAATTCAATATTCGTGTCAATCTTGTGGAAGAATAACTTAAAGACAATGAATTTCTTAAATGGAATGATTCAATGAGCGGTAAAAAAGTGGTTTGCCCCCAGTGCAAAATTGCCAACGTAGTACCGCCGCTGCCTTCGGAAGGCGGCTACGTGCAGTGTGCTGTTTGCGGCCATCGTTTTAAGGTAGTGCCAAAACCACGCACGCAAACGCAAACCGGCATCACGCCGTTGCCGACTGCCAATCAAAATACGGTGCGTGTGGCAGTGAGTGTGCAGCAGTCGGGCGGAAAACAACAGAATATCGGTGCTTTGCTCAAACAAGCGGCAACGGCTTCTGATGTGCGCTCTGAAGAAATGATTAAGCAAGAAAAAGCGGTGGCGCGGTCAGATAAACGGGTATTGGATAAGTTTGCCAAAATTAAAAGTCTCAGAGAAATGTCCGTTGGTAAACAGCCGTTTACGCTGCCGAAAATTAAAATAACGTCTTCCAAAAAAAACAACAGCGAAAAATCGGACAAACAACAAAATAAACCGCAAACCAAAGCCGAGAAAAAACAAGCGGCTGAAGTGAAAACACAAAAGACAGAAACCAAAACAGCTGCTGATATTTCAACGCTGAATTTGGATGTATTACCGAGAGACAATATGCCGATACCGGCGCCGCAGATGCAAGACATGCAAATGCCGAATTTGGTGTTTACTTTATTGCCGCCGGAAACACAGCATCTGCACGCAGATTTGCCGCTGCTACTAAATGACACCATTGAAAAAACCGATGAAATATCTGCTAACCAACATGTTTTGCGAGAACAACAAGATCGCTTGCACCGCGAATTTAATTGGACACTGGCTTCTTTGGTGGCCCTGACTATTTTAATTATTCAACTGTTTTATTTCATTACCACCCGATGAACAACGTTCTTGTCAATCCGTCTTTCGTGGACGACTTCCGCCAAGCCGCACCTTATATCCAATATCTGCGCGGCAAAACCTTGGTGCTGGCAATCAGCAGCCAAATTTTGCTGCGCGGCAAGCTGGATACGCTCGCTTCTGATATTCAGTTGCTCGCCAGTTTGGGCGTGCGCTTGGTATTGGTGCACGGTATCCGCCATTACTTAAACCAGATGATCAGCGATGCAGGCGGTGCTTTGTCTTACCACGCCGGTTGGCGCATCACCGATGAATCCACATTGCGCTTAGTCAAGCAAGCCTGCGGGCTGGTACGCTGTGATTGGGAGGCTTTGCTGTCCGCCGGTCCGGCGCACATGCCCAATCGCAGCAGCCGCCACCTTAAAGTGGCGGGCGGCAATTTTTTGCTGGCAAAACCTTTGGGTGTGTTAGACGGCGTGGACATGGGCTATACAGGGCGTGTCCGCAAGGTGGATACCGACGCCATTTGCCGCCGTTTGGACGAAGGCTGTTTGGTGTTGGTCAGCCCTTTAGGGCATTCCTTAAGCGGCAAATCATTCAATCTGGGTTTGGACGAAGCAGCACAGGCATTGGCAGTTGCTTTAAAAGCAGAAAAGTTGATTTTTCTGGGCGAAAAAGACGGGGTATTGGACGAAGCGGGCAGGGTGGTGAGCCAATTAACCGCTGCCGAAGTAGATGATTGCTTAGTGCGCGTACCGCAAAGTGCCGAAACAGCGAGAATGCTCAAGGCAGCAGTATATGCTTTGGAAAACGGTGTAAACCGCGCCCATATTTTGTCGGGCTTTGACGACGGCAGTTTGATTCACGAACTGTTCACGCGGCAAGGACGCGGCACTGCATTAGCGCAATCGGCGTTTATGCGTATTCGTGCTGCCGATACGCGCGACATCGGCGACATCATTCATTTGATTACGCCGTTGGAGCAATCAGGGGTATTGCTGCCCAGAAGCCGCGAATATTTGGAAACCCATATCCGTGAATTTTGGGTGCTGGAACACGATGCTCATGTTTGTGGGTGTGTGGCACTGAAATTATTTACCGAGCAACAAGCGGGTGAGCTGGCGTGTTTGGTGGTGTCGCCCGACATACAAGAGGGCGGCTATGGCGAATTATTGTTGGAACACGTTATCACTCAAGCGCGTCAGCACAGCATAAAAAATCTGTTTGCACTCAGCACCAGCACTGGTTCTTGGTTTGATGAACGGGGTTTTCAGGCAGCTTCACTGGCGGATTTACCGCCTGATCGGCAAGTGCAATATCGGCAAAATCAACGGCAGTCAAAAATTTACGTACGCCGCCTATCGCAATAATCAGCAGTTATTCGGTGCATAAAAATTCAGTGCATGAAAACAAGTCGTTTTTTTGTTTTTCAGGCAGCCTGAATATAATAAACATATTAGAATCAACAGGAAAAATAATGATAATTCAAAAAAATATCCACCGTCTGAAAGACTACCGCCAACCTGACTTTACCGTGCTGCAAACAGATTTGCATTTTGACATTGAGTCGGAATACACCACCGTTAAATCACATTTATTGGTGCGCGCTCAAAATGCAGGTGTGCCGTGTGTGTTGGACGGCAGTGCCGAATTGCTGGAAATTAAATTAAACGGCGTGCGGCTGCCTGAAAATACTTATGAATTGAGTGAGGAAAAATTAAGCATTGCCGCCGACCAAATACCGCACAATGATTTTGTGCTGGAAATCACCACACGCGTGTATCCCGCGCAAAACAAATCTTTAATGGGCTTGTATGCCAGCAGCGGCAATTTATACACCCAATGCGAGCCGGAAGGCTTTCGCAAAATCACCTATTATTTTGATCGCCCCGATGTGATGAGTGTGTTTACCACCACAATGGTTGCCGATAAAAAACATTATCCTGTGTTGTTGTCCAACGGCAATTTAATTGATTCAGGCAGCCTGAACCATGAACGCCATTGGGTGAAATGGCAAGATCCGTTTGCCAAGCCGAGTTATTTATTTGCTTTGGTGGCGGGTGATTTGGCGGTATCGGAAGATACGTTCACCACACAATCGGGCAAAGCCGTTGCGCTTAAATTTTACACGCGTGCCGAAGATGCCGCCAAAACCGATTTTGCACTGGCTTCTTTGAAAAATGCCATGCGCTGGGACGAAACCCGTTTCGGTTTGGAATATGATTTGGATATTTATATGGTGGTTGCCGTGGGCGACTTCAATATGGGCGCGATGGAAAATAAAGGCTTAAATATCTTTAACACCAAATACGTATTGGCAGACAGCACAAGTGCCACCGATGCTGATTTTGAAGGCATTGAAAGCGTGATTGGGCATGAGTATTTTCACAATTGGACAGGCAATCGGGTAACTTGCCGCGATTGGTTTCAATTGTCATTGAAAGAAGGTTTAACCGTTTTTCGTGACCAAGAGTTTTCAGGCGACCGTGCAGGACGCGCCGTGCGCCGCATTCAAAATGTCCGTGCGCTGCGCAGCTTGCAGTTTCCCGAAGATGCCGGTCCCACAGCGCACCCTGTGCGCCCTGCGTCTTATGAAGAAATAAATAATTTCTACACCATGACAGTATATGAAAAAGGTGCGGAAGTGGTGCGCCTCTATCACACTTTATTGGGCGAAGACGGTTTTCAGCGCGGCATGAAGCTGTATTTCCAGCGTTACGACGGGCAAGCGGTAACATGTGATGATTTTCGGCAAGCGATGGCAGATGCCAACGGACGTGATTTCAGTCAAATGGCATTGTGGTACAGCCAAGCGGGAACACCATTGCTGGAAATCAAAAGTCATTACGATGCCAAACAGCGCACATTCACACTAAATTGCAAACAAAGCATACCGCCCACACCGGAAATGGCAGAAAAGCAACCGATGCTGATTCCGATAAAAATCGGGTTATTGAGCAAAAACGGACAAACCACATCATTCAGGCTGCCTGAAAACAGCCATGCCCAAGATGAAGCAGTATTGCTTTTGACACAAAGTGAGCAAGACTTTGTATTGCATGATGTCAGCGAAGCGGTGATTCCTTCTTTACTGCGCGGCTTCAGCGCGCCTGTTAAATTAAATGACGAGCGCAGTGATGAAGATTTAATGCTACTGTTGGCGCATGACAGCGACGAATTCTCGCGCTGGGAGGCGGGGCAAACTTTGTATCGCCGTGCCATTGCTGCCAATTTAGCCGCCTTAAGCACAGGTAAAACCGTGCCAGAACATGCGTTATTGGCAAAAGCCATGAACGAGGCACTGAACACAGATTTAGATCCTGCCTACAAAGCGTTGCTGTTGCAAATGCCCAGTGAGGCAGAATTGTGGGAAGACGATATCGGCATCAACCCATTATTGTATGTTGAAGCACGCGAAACCGTGTTGGACGGCTTATCTGCCGCACTTTCGGATACGATCAATCGCTGGTGTCAATGGTGTCATGAACAAGAAGAAAACAGCCAATACGAAAATCCAGCCGCGTACCACCCCGATTTAGCGGGCGTGCGCAGTTTTCTGAACGCATTGCGTCAATGGCTGATACGTGCAAACCCTGATCGTATTACTGATATTCACCGTGAATACACCCGTTTGGCAAAAAACATGACCCATGAGTGGGGCATATTGCATTCAATTAACCATTTGGATAATGCCAACCGCGATGCTTTATTGGCGCAATTTGTTGAATACCACGCCAATAATGCCTTGGTGATGGATAAATATTTCAGTCTGGTGGCATCGTCTGCCCGTAGCGATACATTAACACGTGTGCAGGCAGCCATGCAGCACCCTGCGTTCAGTCTGGAAAACCCAAATAAAGTACGCGCACTGCTGGGAACATTCAGCCGCAATGTGCGCCATTTCCATGCCGAAAACGGTGAGGGATATGCCTTTATGGTTGAGCAGATATTGCGTATTGATATTTTCAATCCGCAAGTAGCATCGCGTTTGTTACAGGCTTTTAACCTGCGCAGTAAACTTGAACCCAAACGCCAAGCCTTAATGACACAAGCATTGCAGCAATTGCAGCAGCAAGCCGATTTATCAAGAGACAGCCGTGAAGTATTGGATAAGATTTTGGTCAGTTAGAAATAAACCATTGAAAATCTTGATTGCAGGCTGCCTGAAAAATATTGATAATTTATCAATTGTTGTTATTTGATGATATTGATTTAAAACATCAGTAAAGTATGCAGAAAATACCATTTTTTCATAATGGCAGCGGGTACAATAGACAAAGAGGGCGGATACTTGTTAATTTTTAAAACGTAGGAGAAGGAAATCATGAAAGCAGCCGTTGTTAGAAAAAACAGTGATGGATATGTGGATATTGTAGAAAAGGAATTAAGACCAATCAAAGCCAATGAGGCATTGGTCGATGTAGAGTATTGCGGGGTTTGTCATACCGACTTGCACGTGGCACATGGCGATTTCGGCGAAAAACCGGGACGTGTCTTGGGGCATGAAGGAATCGGCATTGTCAAAGAAATCGGAAAAGACGTAAAAAGCCTGAAAATAGGCGATCGGGTTTCTATCGCTTGGTTTTTTGAAGGATGCGGACATTGTGAATATTGCAATACCGGGCGCGAAACATTTTGCCGCGAAGTGAAAAATGCAGGTTATACCGCAGACGGCGGAATGGCAGAGCAAGCAATTGTTGTTGCGGATTATGCGGTAAAAGTACCCGAGGGCTTAGATCCGGCAGAAGCAAGTTCAATTACTTGCGCAGGCGTTACCACTTATAAGGCAATCAAAGTATCTAAAATTCGCCCGGGTCAATGGATTGCCATTTACGGTGCTGGCGGATTGGGGAATTTGGCGATTCAATACGCAAAAAATGTTTTCAATGCCAAAGTAATTGCTGTGGATATTAATGATGAAAAACTGGCGTTGGCAAAAGAAATTGGTGCTGACTTAACGATTAATTCATTAAATGAAGATGCGGCAAAAGTGATTCAGGAAAAATGCGGTGGTGCTCATGCAGCGGTTGTTACCGCAGTTGCCAAAGCCGCATTTAATTCAGCAGTTGATTGTTTGCGTGCAACAGGCGTGGTTGTTGCTGTGGGTTTACCTGTCGAAACAATGGATTTATCTATCCCGCGCACAGTTTTAGACGGCATTGAAGTTGTCGGTTCTCTTGTCGGAACGCGTGAAGACTTACGCGAAGCATTCCAATTTGGCGCAGAAGGCAAAGTAAAACCAATCGTGCAAACACGTTCTTTAAATGAAGTTAATGATATTATCGATGAAATGCTGGCAGGAAAAATTGAAGGACGCATGGTTATTGATATGAAAAAATAATATTTAGTTGAGATTAAAAGCTGAATAAGAAATTTATATAAAAAATATTAAAACAGACTGATGGGTGTAAATCTTTCAGTCTGTTTTTTTATTGAATGTATTGCATGATAATATTGATTATCATGCTATTGCTGCCAATATAAAATCACTGCTGAAGACGAGCAGTTTACCGAACTTAAAATCTGAATCGATTTAAATCAAAATTATTTTGATTCATAAAATGAATTATTCTATTTAATAGATTTAGATATTTCGGTTTTAAATTTAGATTATAGAAACCCAACATCCAATTAAAAGGAAATAATATCTTAGTGCAAACGGGTAATTACGAAACTGCTGACGGCAAAACCAGATTAATGGGTGATGTGAATTTCTCATTTAACGCCTTATACAGCCGTTATGCAGAGTACATTGAATTAACCGAGCAGCAACAGCAAACCGCGAATTTACAAGGCATGGGGTGCGTGCGTTATCTAAGTTTAAAAATTAATAAAAAGGCTGCTTGAAAATATTTATAACAGTATTTTCAGGCAGCTTTATTGTAATTTAAGTAATTATCACAAATTTAAATGGCTAAAAAATTTGACTATAGGTAAAATTATTTGTTGTATTTTGTAAAAATAAGATGATAAAATTTTTAAAGTTTTCTATCTATAAATTAAGATTTTTGGAAAATGTATTATATTTATAAAATATTTAGCTAGCAAAATAGATAGTTTGAATAAAATGAGCTGATAATATGAAAAGTAAAAATTTATTTTTTAGAATGTTATTTATTAAGGTGCTTGGTGGTAGCTTAATATTGTTTTTTACACTGTTTATTTTTTTGGCTATTATTGCAAATAAAATATATAACTATAATGATAATAACCCATTTGATGAGGTAAAGGGAGATGATAAAGGTATAGTGTATCAATTGCCATTTGAGCCAAAAGAAATTTGTGTGCTGCCGCCATACGGTGATAGAATTTTTGAATATGAACCAAATAAACCACACCATCACCTTGTGGGAAAGGTTAATCGGTTTTTAGATTTTAAAAAATTTAAATATAATCAAGAAAATCAAGTAACTTTATTATTTTTGAATGATGAGGAAATATTTGGATTAACTATTACAAGAAATAGGTTTTATCATTTTAACATCTCTAATTTTATAATTTACACATATAATTCAATAAATATATCTAACCAAATATCATCATGCTATCAAGTTGAAAATAACAAAACAATAAAAGATATTTTTAATTCAAAAAGTAAGATTTTCTTAAAGCCAAAAAAATGGTAAAAAGATAGTATCTTTAGGCAATCTGATTGTGATCTAAGCTATTATCTCAAATTAAAATAATTGAGAATTTTGAATCTTTTTGGATCATATTTCCCGTCACTCTGCGGTATATCACTCCAAAATAAATACATATCTACAGTTGTTATGTACAAAAGTAGAGATTAGAGGAATATAAAAAACTTTATAATGATTTACAACTGAAATTATTTCAGGAGATACCTCACTGCTCTGCGGTGAGGTTTTTCATTTATTTTTTGTAAACATAGTATTGAGTGTTTATATGAATTTATGCTAAACAATCAAGTTGACTGAAAATATTTATAACATCATTTTCAGTCAACTTGATTGTAACTAAAGTAATTATTGTAAATTTAAACAACTAAAAATTTTTAGCAAAGAACAAAAAATAATTTGTGATAATTTGTAAATATGATAAGATAAAGCCAATAAATATTTACTATATTTATAGTAAAATTGGAAATATGTTTAAAAAATAGATGATTTTGATATGATTAGGCTGGAAATAAATTTGGAACAATTCATCAAGGATTTGAAATAAAAATAGAAACTCATCGTACCATCAGAGCATTATTGGTTCTGCCAATTATTTTAGTTTACTCGGCTGTAATTATTTATTTTTTAAAAGATATTAGTCGTGGGGACACAGAATCAATGAGCAATA
Organism: Stenoxybacter acetivorans DSM 19021; assembly: GCF_000745895.1. GTDB lineage: Bacteria > Pseudomonadota > Gammaproteobacteria > Burkholderiales > Neisseriaceae > Stenoxybacter > Stenoxybacter acetivorans. Next base: position 24,665 of record NZ_JQKE01000037.1, read on the forward strand.
TAGCTCAATTTAACCTAAGATTAGGTTTATTCATAGCATTTGTCATGTTTATCACAATCAAATTAAGAGAGTTTATTTTTTATAAATTTTACCAAAATAAAGCAGAATACTTGGATATAGAAGAAAAAATACTAAAGATAGATAGTGTGGTCTTTTTAAGAATCTTAACTTATATCGCTGATTTCTTAATTAGTTGTATGCTTGGAAGTATGCTATGGATTATTGCTTTGGTAGGTTTTAGTGCGAAATTGTTAAAGTAGGTGCGAGATTTTTGTTTTAGGCTACCTGAAAATATTATAACAGTATTTTCAGGTAGCTTGATTGTAACTTAAGTAATTATTGTAAATTTAAAAAACTAAAATTTTTTAACTAATAACAAAAAATAGTTTGTAATTATTTGTAAATATGGTAAGATGAAAAACAGATAATTGAAGTATTCAGCAGAAAAGGAATTTTTATGAAAATAGATCATGGTGTAGTACGTGTAATGCTATTTTTTCCGTGCATTGTCTTTTATTCTGCGGTAGTAGTTTATTTTTTAAAGGATATTGATCGAAATAATTTAGAAGCAATGCATGAGTTCATGGGGTTACACATTAAGATATGCTTTGCTATTGGCGGAATAGGAACAATAATAATATACACCAGAAATTGGTTGTATGACAAAATAAAACCAAATAAACCAGATAATTGGAATATGGATGATAATATTATTTTAAGAGTAATGAATTATATTTTTTTTATTCTTTCATGGTTTGATTGTGCCGGATTTGTTTGGATATTTGCCTCTTTGGGAATGGGTTCAAAAATTCGATAATTAAGTTTCAATAATTATTTAAGTTAATTTTTTTTTAGGAGTTTTATATGTCTTTTTCAAATGCAACTACTGGTAAGTTAAAAGATGCTTTGTGTTTATGTAATGATGCCAAGCAAATTAATAACTATGTTAAAAATGGTGGTACAAATTTAGATGGTTTAAATACATTAGTTGCTGCCTTATCTTTAGCGGCAACCGCCGCATCAATTAGGGCTAGTGTAGTTAATAGCAAAGGTGTAACTTCTGAAGGCATGTTCCTTGTTGCACATGCTTATGAATTCAATGGCGCAGTTGCTTCTGCTTCTTCAACTTTAGCATATGCCAATATCAAAGAAGGCAATTATGCCGATGCCGCTAGTAATATTTTGGCAGGTGCCAGCGCAGTGGCGGGTATGGTAGAAACAGCACAAGCATCAAAACCCGGCGTGAACCCTGCTGAAGCCATTGCTGGCACGGTTGCCACTATTGCATCATTGGCATCTATGGCAATTGCCGAGCGGGAAAACATCAAAGACAGCGGTGATTATTGGAAAGACAAATTAAATGATTTGGCTGATAAACTCAAAGAAGCCTATGAAGAAGCCCTTAATGATTTCCGTGATTGGTTTTTACCGAAAGTCTTTGATTTGGGTGATTTGTTTCGCGATTGGACGGGACAAAACCGCGATGGCAAATACCACATCTACGACCCGATTGTTTTGGATTTAGACGGCGACGGCATTGAAACCGTTGGGCATGATAAACACGTTGGTGCATTGTTCGATCACAATAACGACGGTATTCGCACGGCAACAGGCTGGGTCAGTGCCGACGATGGCATTTTGGTGGTGGATAAAAACCAAGACGGCATTATCAGCAACGGCAATGAAATCTTTGGTGACAGTTATCGTAAAGCCAACGGCGAAACCGCTGTGAATGGCTACGATGCTTTGGCTGAATTCGACAGCAATCAAGACGGTAAAATCACCGCAGAAGACGCGCGGTTCACCGAGCTTAAAATCTGGCGCGATTTAAATCAAGACGGATTTGGTTCAGCCAATGAATTATTTTCATTAATAGATTTAGGTGTTGCGGTTTTAAATTTGGATTACAAAAACACCAATACCCAATTAAAAGGTAATAATACTTTAGCGCAAACAGGCAGTTACGAAACCGCTGATGGCGAAACCCGATTAATGGGTGATGTGAATTTCTCATTTAATGCTTTATACAGCCGCTATGCAGAACACATTGAATTAACCGAGCAGCAACAGCAAACCGCAAACTTACAAGGCATGGGGCGTGTTCGGGATATGTGCTTTAGAATTAATAAGACTGCCTGAAAATATTTATAACAGTATTTTTAGGTAG
>NZ_JQKE01000038.1 GCF_000745895.1 Stenoxybacter acetivorans DSM 19021
ACGCCGGGCTTTGATGCTTGTGCTATTTCTACCATACCCGCCAACGCACTGGCTCCGGCTAACAAATTACTTGCCGCATCGGCATAATTGCCTTCCTTGATATTGGCATATGCCAAAGTTCCAGAAGCAGAAGCGACTGCGGCATTGAGTTCATAAGCATGTGCAACAAGGAGCATGCCTATAGATGTATTTCCCTTTCCGTTAGCAACACTTGCTAATATTGATGAAGCGGTTGCTGCCATAGATAAAGCAGCAACTGTTGTACTTAAACCATCTAAATTTGTACCACCATTTTTAACATAGTTATTAATTTGCTTGGCATCATTACATAAAGACAAAGCATCTTTTAACTTACCAGTAGTTGCATTTGAAAAAGACATATAAAACTCCTAAAAAAAATTAACTTAAATAATTATTGAAACTTAATTATCGAATTTTTGAACCTATACCCAAAGAGGTAAATATCCAAACAAAACCAGCAATAAGAAAAAATGAAAATATCGCAAAAATATAACCCATTACTCTTAAAATAATACTATCATTCATACCCCAATCATCTGGTTTATTTGGCTTAATTTTATCATACAACCAATTTCTTGTTTTCCCGATCATAATACCAAATCCACCAATAGTAAGACATATCTTAGTATGCAATCCCATAAATTCACGCATTGCCTCCAAGTTATTTCTATCAATATCCTTTAAAAAATAAATAACTACTGCGGAATACAAAATAATGCAAGGTACATACAGCATTGCCTGCACTATATCATGATCTATTTTCATAAAAATTCCTTTTCTGCTGAAATAATTCAAATACCTATTTTTATCTTATCATATTTACAAATAATCACAAATTATTTTTTGTTCTTTGTTAAAAATTTTAGTTGTTTAAATTTAAAATAGTTACTTAAGTTGCAATCAAGCTGCCTGAAAATACTGCTGTAAATATTTTCAGGCAGCTTGATTAGTAGTGAAATGACAGCTGTATTCAGCCCATCTAAATTATTCCCACCGTTTTGAACATATTTTTCAATTTGTTGTACATCACGGTAAAGGCTCAAACCATCTTTGATATAGCCATATTTTGGGTTCATTTTAATACTCCTCTGTTTAATTAAATTAAAGAATAAATTGATTAATTACTACGAAAACGTCCTGTATACACTCCTATGAGAGCAAATCCCCACAAGAAACTGCCAATCCCAATAGAACCACAAAATAGCATAAAGTATGTCATCAATCTTATATAAATATTTTCATAAATATTCCAATTATCAGGTTTATTTATTTTTATTTTTTTAACAATTATATTCCGAATACGAGCAATCAAAATCGCCATTGCCATACCAGCATAGCCTATCCATCTATTTAATAAGACTGCCATATGCATAAGTTCCATATTATCCTTATCAAGGGTGTTAAAGTATAAGGCAAAAACAATAACATACATGATAGCAATTAGTGGTGATAATATAGCCAAGATAGAATCATGATCTTCAAAATTCAGCTTCATTTAAACTTTTATCCTCAATCAGGAATAGTTAAAATATTTATTGATTTTATTTTATCATATTAACAAAAAATCACAAATTATTTTTTGTTCTTTGTTAAAAATTTTAGTTGTTTAAATTTAAAATAGTTACTTGAGTTATAATCAGGCTGCCTGAAAATACTGTTAATATTTTCAGGCAGCCTGATTAATTATCCAACTTAGATAATACATCCACTCATGCTTTGTAAATTTGCTGTTTATGATCATTGATATAAAATTTGCCATGTTACTATCCTTTAAAATAAAAATTAATCATAGAAGAGAAGAAAGATAAAATAAAAAAGAATACAAATATTAAGTATAATCCAAATACTATTTGTAATAGATTACTGATTAACCAAAAAATCAAAATATTAGATGTCCATACATCTATGTCGGTACTTGCTTTATTTATATAATTAAAAAACATAAAAAATAAAAAAAAGCTGTACAAACTAAACTTAATTTTTGGAAGGTTCTTAAAAACCTTAATCAATTTAAATAATGTTTTTTTTCTTGAAGTAAATAAAAAAATAACACTTAAATTAGCAATAAAAACAGGAATAATTGAAAAATAAAAAAAAGATCCTACTAGTTTTGCCTTAATAGGAAACTGGTCTGAATAGATAAGAAAAATTTTTGGAACATATTCTGTAATCCAGTAAAAATAATAAAAATATTTACTGTCTAAAAGCAAAATAAAAGTTATAATAAAAATCTGTATGGCAGCAATTAAAACTAAATGAATATTAGCATTTTTCATAATTTTCTCTTAATTAAATAATTTGTTATTATTCAAAATAATCACCTTAGTTGCAATCAGGCTGCCTGAAAATACTGTTTCAAATATTTTCAGGCAGCCTTATTAATTGCCAAACGGAAATCACGAATGCACCCCATGCTTTGTAAATTCGCGGTTTGCTGTTGCTGCTCGGTTAATTCAATGTGTTCTGCATAGCGGCTGTATAAAGCATTAAATGAGAAATTCACATCGCCCATTAATCGGGTTTCGCCGTCGGCGGTTTCATAACTACCCGTTTGCGCTAAGGTATTATTGCCTTTTAATTGGGTATTGGTGTTTTTGTAATCCAAATTTAAAACCGCAACGCCCAAATCGGTTAAAGAGAATAATTCATTTGATGAACCAAATCCGTCTTGATTTAAATCACGCCAGATTTTAAGCTCGGTAAACCGTGCGTCTTCAGCAGTGATATTACCGTCTTGATTGCTGTCAAATTCGGATAAAGCATCATAACCATTAACAGCGGTTTCGCCATTGGCTTTACGATAACTGTCGCCGAAGATTTCACTGCCGTTGCTGATAATACCGTCTTGATTTTTATCCACCACCAAAATGCCGTCATCAGCACTGACCCAGCCTGTGGCAGTACGAATACCGTCGTTGTTGTGGTCAAACAATGCACCAAGGTGTTTATCATGCCCAACGGTTTCAATGCCGTCGCCGTCTAAATCCAAAACAATCGGGTCGTAGATATGGTATTTGCCGTCGCGGTTGAGATTTTGCCAGTCTTTAAAACTTTCCCAATCTCTAAAACAGCCGGGATCATACGGATAGGAAGGTTCATCATTATTGTCTGGATTTAGATCCTTACTCTCAGGAATTAAATCTTTGAGTTTTACAGCACCATTTTTAGCCTCGTAAATGGCATACCCTACACCTGCAATAGTTAAACCAAAAGCTACTGCTTGCCCGCCGGGTATCATAGCAGCAATAGAAGCTGCTACTGATAAAGCATCGCCAATAGATAACTCACCAGCATCATAACCTTTCTCGTGAAGATTGATTCCTACTTGAAGAATGCCTAGTGATGATCCAGTTTTACTGAGCCAAGCACTATGTGGAACACCTCCTACTTCCCCCATATTACCCAACCAACTGGTAGTTACTCCTAGCGACCCAACCATAGCAGAAGTACCAGATGTATTTCCACTTTGATAACCAGCTCCATTACCAGTCCAGCCACCAACAACACTAATATTACCACTTACATAAAGATGAAAGTTTAATTTACTTGACATGATAAAATCCTTATTTAATTAAAAAATAATTTAACGAACTTATTTGTTTTTATTTAAAAAAATCAAACATACTACTGAAAAAAATATTTGAAGTACAGAAAAAAAACCTAATATTTTTCCAAATATTTTTAAACCCATTCTATTATTTTTATAAGCAGTTATTTGCTCTTTTGTTGTTTTTATTTGACTTATCTTGTTTTCAAATAAAAAATCACCACTTAATATCATTCCTTCAACAAATTTTCTGCTGCCAGAAAATCGTAAAAATAGAACATTACTCCCAATATATTTATTTTTATAAGAGTTTCTATTGCTTGTACATAATTGACTGGGTTTATCTTCTAAACGGTAACAGTATGATTTATAGGTTTTTCCATTAACAGAAAATCTGATAAAATCAGCACTCCTTGCGCTTTGCAGAGCATATTCCAATCCATCAGGTACACTCTCTACTCTTGGAATTTCATCATCACGGGTCAATACAAAAGCAACAAAAAAAATTACTATAGAAATAATCATTAATGCAAAAAAGCCACTAATCCCAATCTTAGCAATCATATTTTTAATTACTAACATATTTAAATTACCTATATCTTATTATTAATTCAATTGAAATTTAAAATATTTTTCTACATGATATGAAGTATTCAATTATTTTAAATTAAAATAATAAATTGATTAATTACTACGAAGATTTCTAGTATATACACCTATGAGAGCAAATCCCCATAAAAAACTGCCAATTCCAATAGAAGCACAAGTATACATAAAATAAGTCATTAATCTTATATAAATATTTTCATAAATATTCCAATTTTCAGGTTTATTTATTTTTATTTTTTTAATAATCATGTTTCTAACGCGACCAACTGAAATTCCTATTGCCATACCAGCATAACCTATCCATCTATTTAACAAGACTGCCTTGTTCATAAATTCCATACTATCCTTATCGAGGGTTTTAAAGAATAAAGCAAAAACAATAACATATACAATAGCAATTAATGGTATTGATATAGCTATAATAGCATCATGATCATCGAAACTCAGCTTCATTTAAATTTTTATCCTCAATCAGACATAGTTAAAATATTTATTGGCTTTATCTTATCATATTAACAAAAAATCACAAATCATTTTTTGTTCTTTGTTAAAAATTTTAGTTGTTTAAATTTAAATAGTTGTTTAAATTTAAAATAGTTACTTAAGTTACAATCAGGCTTCCTGAAAATACTGTTATAATATTTTCAGGAAGCCTGATTAATTTCCAAACTTAGATAACGAACGCGCCCCATGCCTTGTAAATTCGCGGTTTGCTGTTGCTGCTCGGTTAATTCAATGTGCTCCGCATAACGGCTGTATAAAGCGTTAAACGAAAAATTCACATCACCCATTAATCGGGTTTCACCATCAGCAGTTTCGTAACTGCCCGTTTGCGCTAAGGTGTTATTGCCTTTTAATTGGGTGTTGGTGTTTTTATAATCCAAATTTAAAACCGCAATGCCTAAATCTATTAATGAAAATAATTCATTGACTGAACCAAAACCATCTTGATTTAAATCGCGCCAGATTTTAAGCTCGGTGAACCGCGCGTCTTCTGCGGTGATTTTACCGTCTTGATTGCTGTCAAATTCAGCCAAAGCATCATAGCCATTCACAGCAATTTCGCCGTTGGCTTTAATATAGCTGTCGCCAAAGATTTCACTGCCGTTGCTGATAATACCGCCTTGGTTTTTATCCACCACCAAAATACCGTCATCAGCACTGACCCAGCCTGTCGCCGTGCGGATACCATCATTATTGTGATCGAACAATGCACTAACGTGTTTATCATGCCCAACGGTTTCAATACCGTCGCCGTCTAAGGCTAAAACGATTGGGTCGTAAACACCGAAGCATCAATCCTTTCAAAACTGGATTTAAACCCAACACCTGCCTACAATATTACTATTACTCTCCTTTTCTGTTTCTGAATCACTCATGCGTCTTACCCACATCAAACTGGCAGGCTTCAAATCCTTTGCCGACCCCACTGCCATTGCTGTTCCCGGGCAGCTGGTGGCGGTGGTGGGGCCAAACGGCTGCGGCAAAAGCAATGTCATTGATGCCGTGCGCTGGGTGTTGGGCGAGGCTTCTGCCAAGCAATTGCGCGGCGAGAGTATGCAAGACGTGATTTTCAACGGTGCGGCAACCCGCAAAGCCGCGCCAAGGGCTTATGTGGAATTGGTGTTTAACAACGATCAAAACATGGTGAACGGCTCTTGGGGGCAATATGCGGAAATTTCGATTAAACGCCAGCTCACCCGCCAAGGCGAATCATCGTATTACATTAATCATCAAGTGGTGCGCCGCCGCGACATCACTGATTTGTTTTTAGGCACGGGCGTGGGTGCACGCGGCTATGCGGTTATTGAACAAGGCATGATTTCGCGCATTATCGAAGCGCGCCCGGAAGAATTGCGTGCTTATATTGAAGAAGCGGCGGGCGTGTCCAAATACAAAGACCGCCGCCGCGAAACCGAAAGCCGCCTGAAAGACAGCTGCGAACACTTGCAGCGTTTGGCAGATTTGCAAAGTGAATTAGACCGCCAAACGGAAAAACTACAGCGTCAAGCCAAAACCGCCGAGCGGTATCAAACCTTAAAAAACGAATTGGCACAATGGCAAAACCTGCTGGACTACGTGCAATGGCAGCAAGCATTAAACCAAGCCGATGCGGCAACGCTGGAATATGAACAGCATAAAGCAGCGCAAACAACACTGGCGGCACAAATCCAATCCTTGAGTGAAACCGAACACGATTGGCAGCAACAAGAACAAACACAGCAGCAAAAAGTACATGATTTGGGCAGCCGCCGTGCCGTATTGCGTGAACAGTGGGCGCGGCTGGAAGAGCAAATCCGCCACCGCCGCCAATGGCAGCAGCGTTATGAGCGCGAACAAGCGCACGCCGCACAGCAATGTCAGCGTTTGCAGCAAGAAGCACAGCAGCTGGCAGATGAACAAGAAACCATCGCCGTAAACATCGAAGAGCAGCAATTGACGTGGGAAGAATGGGCAATACACATTGCCGATTTTGAAGCACAGCTGCCACCACTAATACAACAAACACACGAACTTGAACACCAGCAACGGCAGCAACAGCAGCAACTTGCCGACAACGAACGCGAGCTGGCGGTAAACCAACAGCAGCAACAACATGCCGCCAACGCATTAAGACAATTGCAGCAGCGCGCCGAACGGCTGTATCAAGAATTAGCCGCATTAAAGCTGCCTGAAAACGCAGAAGTAGAATCGGCACAAACAACCGCCGACACACTGGCAGCCGAAGTCCAAGCCTTGGAAGAGGCTTTGGCGCAATGTGATTCGGCTTGGAATGAGGGGCAAACCCAACGGCAAGCGGCAACGCAAGCACAACAACAGGCGGAGCAGCAGCGGCTCACCATCGAAGCGCAATTATACGCCCTGCAAGCCTTGCAACCTGCCGACAACCCCCTTGCCGACTTTTGGGAAAACACCGACCAAAAAAATGCGCCCATATTATGGCAGCACTTGCACGTGCATTCCCGCTGGCAGCATGCAGTCAGTGCCGCACTGGGCAAACGTTTACACGCCCGTTTAACAGCGGCTGATTTTACCCCGCCGCACCCCTTGCCCCAAGGTGCTGCCGCATGGGTACATCATCAACCGTCAGAAAAACAATACTCCGCCGATTCCCTGCTGGCACAAATCCAATGCGCCCCCTATTTTCAGGCAGCCTTAAACCAATGGTTAAACAGCGTATTCTGTGCCGATTGTTTAAACGATGCACTGGCGCGGCAAGCACAATTATCAGATCGGCAAGCATTGATTACGCCGGAAGGCCATTGGGTGGACAGCATCAGCGTGCAATTATTTGCCGACAACATCAGCCAAAACCCTTTACAGTATCGGCAGCAAATCAAGCACTTGGAAACCGAGCTGGCAAACCTTGCCGAACCGCTGGCACAGCTGCGCCGCAACAGCGAAGAAGCCCGCCGCGCCATAGACGAAGCCGCAGCCAAACGCAATCAATTACACAGCCGCCTGAAACAGCAGCAGCAAAATTTTCAGGCAGCCCGCATGCGCGCCGATGAATTATTAACACAGCAGCGGCAAGGCGCGGCGCGGCACGGTCATATTCTTACCGAACAGCAGCACATCGCCGAAGAAGAAGCACAGTATCGGGAAACACAGCAACAAGCGGCAGCAGCGGTTGAAACCCTTATGCGCCGTACAGAAGAGCAGCGGCAGCAGCAAACCAATCATCAACAACAGCACAATGCCGCACAAACAGCCGAACGCCGCATTCAAACTGCCTTGCAAGAAGCCCGCCGCCAACACAGCACCGCCGAAATTGAATTACACAAATGGCGGCAGCGGCAACAAATTATTCAAGAAAAACAAGCCCATTTAACACAGCAGACTGAAGAATGGCAAACACGTCAAACCGAATTGGCATTGGCACATGACGACGGCAATATTGATGCCGAGCAAGCCGAATCTCTGGCGCAGTTAAACGCAGAAATCAACGCATTAGACGAAGCCAGCGATGCGGCACAAACCGATCTGCACACCATTCAGCAGCACACACAAAATGCTTACGAACAGCGGCAGCGTCTGGAAGCCTTGTTGCCGCAGCAGCAAACCGCCACCCAAGAATCCCTGCTACGCCAACAAGAAGCATTGCTCACTGCCAAAAGTTTCTACCAACAGCTGCACAATCAACACGTGGATACCGCACAATTGGCAGCAATCACCGCTGCTGAAAATCACGATTCAGACAGCCTGCATCTTCGCATCACCGCCGTCAATCAGCGCATTCACGGCTTAGGTGCGGTGAATCTGGCGGCGTTGGAAGAGCTGAACGAAGCGGCGGCGAGGCAGCGTTATTATCAGGAACAAACCGACGACATTCAGGCAGCCATTGCCCTTTTGCAAGAAGCCATTGCACAAATTGACAATGAAACCCAAAATCGTTTTCAAACCACGTTTAACGCAGTAAACAGCAAAGTGCAAAGCTATTTCCCAACCCTGTTCGGCGGTGGTGAAGCGGCTTTGCATTTGGTCGGTGATGATTGGCTTCATGCCGGCGTGTCCATTATGGCGCGCCCGCCCGGTAAGAAAAACAGCACCATTCACTTGCTCTCGGGCGGCGAAAAAGCCCTTACCGCCATGAGTTTGGTGTTTGCCCTCTTCAGCCTGAACCCCGCACCGTTTTGTCTGCTTGACGAAGTTGATGCGCCCTTAGACGATGCCAACACCGAACGCTTTTGCCGATTGGTAAAAGAAATGTCGGCGCATACCCAATTTTTATACATCTCCCACAATCGCTTAACCATGGAAATGGCGGAACAATTGGTCGGCGTTACCATGCAGGAAAAAGGCGTATCACGCATTGTTACCGTTGATATTCAGGCAGCCTTAAATATGGCAGAAACATAGAAGCGGTGTAATATTTCTCGTTAATATTTTTTGGCATGGTTTATTTGGCACAGATTTTGACGGATTTTTTCGCTGAAAGAATGCAATTTAGTGATTCTAAAACAAGGACGAACAACGAAAAAAGCACCAAAGTATGCCCGCAGAAATTGCTCCAAAAGATATTAAACAGCTTCTTATAAAAAGGCTGCCTGAAAACCTTTTCAGACAGCCTTTTCTCAGCAAGCAACGCTGAATTAACGGTAAAAACCACTCTTCACAGCATCTTTCGGATTATTCCGCAACAATCGGAATAATCCCGATTTTTGCTTGCCATTGTTTCGGCGCAATGGCATGAATGGATTGCCCTTTGTTGTCCACAGCCACTGTAACCGGCATGTCTTTGACTTCAAATTCGTAAATCGCTTCCATGCCCAAATCGGCAAATGCCACCACCCGCGCTTCTTTAATGGCTTTAGACACCAAATATGCCGCGCCGCCCACTGCCATTAAGTACACAGCGCGGTTGTCGGCAATTGCTTCACACGCTGCCGCACCGCGCTCGGATTTGCCAATCATACCCAATAAGCCTGTCTGTTCCAGCATTTGGCGGGTGAATTTATCCATGCGCGTCGCGGTGGTAGGACCGGCGGGACCCACTGCCTCATCACGCACCGGATCAACCGGACCCACGTAATAAATCATTTTATTGGTCAGATCCACAGGCAAAGGTTCACCTTTATTGAGCATGTCCACCATGCGTTTGTGCGCCGCATCGCGCCCCGTATAAAGTTTGCCGCTTAATAACAACACATCGCCCATTTTCCAATCGGCAATATCGGCTTTGGTTAAAGTATCTAAATTAACGCGCTTGCCGTTGTCGGGGTGATAGCTGATGTCCGGCCAATCCGCCAAATTCGGGGCATGCAATTGGGCGGGTCCATTGCCGTCCAGCTCAAATTCCACATGGCGTGTTGCCGCACAATTGGGAATCATCGCAATGGGTTTAGATGCGGCGTGGGTTGGGTAATCCAGAATTTTCACGTCCAAAACAGTGGTGAGTCCGCCCAAACCTTGTGCACCGATACCCAGCGCGTTTACTTTTTCATACAATTCCAAACGCAAGGCTTCAACGGTGTTTAATGCCGCGCCCGTTTTGGCTTTTTCCTGCAATTCTTGAATATCAACGTGGCTCATCAGCGATTCTTTTGCCAATAATGCTGCTTTTTCGGGTGTGCCGCCGATGCCAATGCCCAAAATGCCCGGCGGACACCAGCCCGCCCCCATGGTCGGAATGGTTTTCAATACCCAATCCACTATGGAATCCGAAGGATTGAGCATTGCCAACTTGGATTTATTTTCCGAACCGCCGCCTTTTGCCGCACACGTTACCGCCACTTTATCGCCCGCCACAATTTCCATGTGTACCACGGCAGGAGTATTGTCTTTGGTGTTTTGGCGTTTACCCGCTGGGTCTGCCAGCACGGAGGCGCGCAATTTATTGTCAGGATTGAGGTAAGCGCGCCGCACGCCTTCATTTACCATTTCCTGCACACTCATTTGCGCGTCCCAGCGCACATTCATGCCCACTTTTAAAAACACGGTGGCAATGCCCGTATCCTGACAAATCGGGCGATGCCCTTCGGCACACATGCGGCTGTTTACCAAAATTTGCGCCATTGCATCTTTGGCAGCGGGGTTTTCCTCTTTTTCCCAAGCACGGGTTAAAGCCTGAATATAATCAACGGGGTGATAGTAACTGATAAACTGAAACGCATCGGCAATGCTTTGAATAAAATCTTCTTGTTTGATGGTGGTCATGGTTCAGCCGTCCTTTATTTGAATATTATGGTATTGTTTCAACGGCATTATGGTAATGGATAACGGCAGTGAACTCCAGCGCAAAATGGCTGCCTGAATGGTCTCAATCCCATCGGTCTGCCGCTGAATTTTATTGCGGATACAGTAGCCTCTTTGCAAGTGTGTTTCGCTGTGAGAACCAAGCAGCAGCAAGGGCGGATTTGCATAAATTTTCAGTATTAACGCTATATTCTTGTAATGGAAATTTGCAATAATGATCAGCGTTATCTCCAAATGGTTTTAACGCATTATTATTTTAATACATTATTGTTTCAACATATTTCAGACAGCCTCAATGAAGTAAACAAACAAGAAAAATAAATAACGGGATTAAAAACATGAAACGTATTTTCCTTTTTATTGTTACCAATTTAGCGGTTTTATTGGTTATCAGCATCATTTTGAGTTTGCTCGGCATCAGCGGCAACCCCGGCAATATGGCGAGCTTGCTGGCTTTCTCTGCCGTGGTGGGCTTTGCCGGTTCAATCATTTCTTTGCTGATGTCCAAATGGATAGCGAAGCGGTCGGTCGGGGCACACGTGATTGAACAGCCGCAAAACGAAGCAGAAGCGTGGCTGCTCGATACCGTACAAAATCTGGCGCGGCAATGGCAGCTGAAAACGCCCGAAGTGGCGATTTATCAGTCCCCCGAACCCAATGCTTTTGCTACCGGCGCAACCCGCAATAATTCATTGGTGGCAGTCAGCACGGGATTATTAAATCACATGACCCGCGATGAAGTGGAAGCCGTGCTGGCACACGAAATGGCACACGTAGGTAATGGCGACATGGTAACGCTTACGCTCATTCAAGGTGTGGTTAATACTTTTGTGGTATTTTTATCGCGCTTGATTTCCGGCATAGTAGCGCGCAATGCCAACGGTGAAGTGTCAAACGGCATGTATTTTTTGGTAAGCATGGTGTTGCAAGTTGTATTCGGATTTTTGGCAAGCATTGTTGTGATGTGGTTCAGCCGGCAACGTGAATACCGTGCCGACGCAGGCGCGGCAAAATTGGTGGGCGCGCCGAAAATGATCGCCGCTTTGCAGCGTTTAAAAGGCGGTGTCAGTCATTTACCTGCCGAAATGCTGGCATTGGGCATCGCAAGTGAGACCACCAAAGATTCTTTACTCAGCACCCACCCGTCTTTGGATAACCGTATCGCCCGTTTGCAAAAAATTTAGCATTCTTATTTCAGGTAATACCCGCAAACAAGGCAATACATTTTGAAACAAATGTGTTGCCTTATTTTCTGCCGATTATTGTGATTGAAAATCCCATTTTCTCTCTTTTTTTAAACCAAATTTAAAACCAACATGGAAACAACAGATTATCGGTTGGTGTATTTTTTAGTGTTAGAATTCCCCTGTTTTTCAAATAAACGCACCACGTGAGTAATTAATTTTTTATTTAATTACAACAATTTACTGTCAAGAAAGCCGCTCATGAATGCCACTGCCAACATGCAAGTAACCAAACGCGATGGCCGTTTGGAAAACATCAATCTGGACAAAATTCACCGAGTCATTGATTGGGCGGCGGAGGGGCTGGAAAACGTATCGGTATCGCAGGTGGAGTTAAGCTCACACATTCAGTTTTACAACGGTATTTCAACCCACGATATTCACGAAACCATCATCAAATCCGCCGCTGATTTGATTTCTGCCGACGCACCCGATTACCAATATTTGGCGGCGCGGCTTGCCATGTATCATCTGCGCAAAATTGCCTATGGTGAATTTGAACCGCCGCATTTGCTCGCGCACGTTGAAAAATTGGTGTCGCTCGGCAAATACGATGCCCATTTGTTGCAAGACTACAACAAAGAAGAATTTGATGAATTAAATCAATATATTGACCACAGCCGCGACATGAATTTTTCTTATGCCGCCGTAAAACAGCTGGAGGGCAAATATTTGGTGCAAAACCGCGTCAGCCATCAAATTTATGAAAGCCCGCAGTTTTTGTATCTGCTGGTTGCCATGTGCTTGTTTGCGCAATACCCAAAAGCCACACGCTTGGGCTATGTGAAAAAATTCTACGATGCCGTCAGCCTGTTTAAAATCTCTTTGCCCACACCGATTATGTCGGGTGTACGCACGCCCACGCGCCAATTTTCGTCTTGCGTATTGATTGAATGCGACGATAGCCTCGACAGCATCAACGCCACCACGTCTGCCATTGTTAAATACGTATCGCAGCGCGCCGGCATCGGCATCAACGCCGGACGCATTCGCGCCTTGGGCAGCGAAATCCGCGGCGGAGAAGCACAGCACACCGGCTGTATCCCGTTTTACAAAATGTTTCAGGCAGCCGTTAAATCCTGCTCACAAGGCGGTGTGCGCGGCGGTGCGGCAACCTTGTTTTATCCCTTGTGGCACTTAGAGGTAGAAAGCCTGCTGGTATTGCGAAATAATCGCGGCGTGGAAGAAAACCGTGTTCGCCACTTGGATTATGGCGTGCAAATCAACCGCTTGCTCTACACTCGCTTAATCAAAGGCGGCAGCATCACCTTGTTTTCACCATCAGACGTTACCGATTTATACGAAGCGTTTTTTGCCGATCAAGATGAATTTGAACGTCTGTACCAAATCTATGAAAATGACCCAAACATTCGCAAACGCCAAGTTTCTGCCGCTGATTTATTCTCCCTGCTGATGCAAGAGCGCGCCGGCACAGGACGGATTTACATTCAAAACGTGGATCACTGCAACACCCACAGCCCGTTTGACCCAAAACTGGCACCGGTGCGCCAGTCCAATTTGTGTCTTGAAATCGCCTTGCCCACCAAACCGTTAAACGACATCAATGATGAAAACGGCGAAATCGCGCTGTGTACCTTATCGGCGTTTAATTTGGGTGCATTAAATGACTTGAGCGAATTGGAAGAATTGTCTGATTTAGCAGTACGCGCCTTAGATGCTTTGCTGGATTATCAGGATTATCCCGTTAAAGCCGCATACAACGCCACCATGAACCGCCGCACACTCGGCATCGGCGTTATCAACTACGCTTACTATCTGGCGAAAAACGGCGTGAAATACAGCGACGGCTCTGCCAACAGCTTAACCCACCGCACCTTTGAAGCCATTCAGTATTATTTACTCAAAGCCTCACTGAAATTGGCACAAGAATTCGGCGCTTGCCCGAAATTCAATGAAACCACCTACGCCGAAGGTATTTTGCCGATTGATACCTACAAAAAGGATTTGGATAACATCTGCAAAGAACCTTTGCATTTTGATTGGGAAGGTCTGCGCGCCGACATCAAAAAATACGGCTTACGCAATTCTACCCTCACCGCACTGATGCCCTCGGAAACGTCCAGCCAAATCGCCAACGCCACCAACGGCATTGAGCCGCCGCGCGGTTTGGTTTCGGTGAAAGCCTCCAAAGACGGTATTTTGAAACAAGTTGTCCCCGAGTTTGGCCGTTTGCAAAACCAATACGAATTGCTGTGGGATATGCCCGGCAACGAAGGCTATTTGCACTTGGTCGGCATCATGCAAAAATTTATTGACCAGTCCATTTCCGCCAACACCAATTACGATCCGAAACACTTCGACAACGGACGTGTGCCGATGAAGCAGCTCATCAAAGATCTGCTCACTGCCTATAAATTCGGCGTAAAAACCCTGTATTATCAAAACACCCGTGACGGCACAGACGATATTCAGCACGATTGGCAAGACGACGGCTGCGCAGGCGGCGCGTGTAAAATTTGATGATGTTTTTCAGAGACAAAAAACAATGACAGCCAAAAGCCGTATTTTTCAAGATTTTATTGTGCCGTCATCGTGAAAACAAAAACAAAATTGTCAAAGAAGTTGGGCTGTTTCCACGCTTGCATGAACGATACAGAACAGATTTTCCGACAGGAAAAATTGTTCTGAAACAGGGTGAACACAAAAGAGCCAATCGAGGCTTTGGTGTTGCCCATATTTTGGCGGAACATACTAAAGATTTAGAACAGCACAACTTAATGTTGTTGCGTATATTGAAATGTTTTAAACAACAGAGCCAAAATATTCAGCGAATTTTCGGCTGCTTCAGGGTTTCACCGCCCTATGGTGGTTTATTCTTTGGTTGGCACGGTGGTTTTGGAACGACAAGAAACCGAAGAAGGAACGATCTATTCGGTTGTCAGTGCTTTCAGCAGAATCACTAAGAAAGGAACACAAATCGGCGAAATGCCGTTTAAAAGCAAAGAAAGCACCTAACAGAATTTAGGTGCTTTTAATGCAGCCGCCGCAGCCTCTCCTTAGTTTTATGGGTCGGATACCAATCTTTCGATTGAGCTGCTAAACCGATTAGCAGCAATCAGACTGCCCACATCAAGACACCCGCACGCTGGTTAATATGCCCTGAAAAAGCGCTTGCAGTGATTGCATTATGGATAAATCTCGGTCGAATTATCACAAAAGTAATATTAAAATTTTATTAAAATCATAGGCATAACAGAACAACTGTATTTCTCACAATTTTGCGGCAACCCAAATTATCATGCTTCGCTCACAATAACAAAAAAACACTGATGCAATCATCTATTTTTCAGGCAGCCTGATATATCAGCCCCATCATCTTTTCCCGCACATTAACAACCGCTACACCAGCAACAACACCCACGCCCACGCCAGCAACACCCAACCCAAAATAAACAAACTGGTTGCCGCCAGCAATGGATTGAAATCAGCGGCATCGCTACTGCACACCGCACAATAAAGCCGGCGGCTCAGCCAAAACACACAAATTGATAACACCGCAAAACCAATCAACGCCGCTACGGCAGATAAACTGCGCCAAAGCCAAAACAGCCAGCACACTGCGCCGCCAACCAACAATGCGGGGTGGTATATAAAAGCAGCTTTGTGTAAGCCCAGCCGTGCGGCGATGGTGTGTTTACCCGCTGCCAAATCACCGTTTATATCGCGCATATTGTTGATATTTAAAACAGCGGCACACCACAAACCCATGCCGTTTGCCAATACCCATGTTTGCGCATTTAATGATGCGCCCTGCAAATACACACTGCCCGACACCGCCAGTAAACCAAAAAACAACCAAACCGCCAAATCACCCAATCCGCGATAGCCATACGGGCGATGCCCCGCCGTGTAATGCCACGCCGCCCATAAAGCACTGCCGCCCAGCATCAGCCACACCGCCCACAAAATCAGGCTGCCTGAAAGATGTGTCGGCAAGGCAATCATAAGCAAACCGATGCCGCTGAATACACACAACAAACCGCACACCAGCAAACCTTGCCACATTTGCCGTTCATTCAGCCAGCCGGAAGCCAATACCCGCGGCGGGTTGCGGCGATTGTTGTCTGCACCGTTTTGCCAATCGCCGTAATCGTTTGCCAAATTGCTGAAAATTTGCAGCAACATTGCGGTAATCAGCGACAAAACAAACACGGCTGCCTGAAAATGCTGCTGCTGCCACGCAATCATGCCGCCGCACACCATACCGGCAGCCGACAAGGGCAGAGTGCGCGGACGCATGGCATAAAGCCAAACAGACACCGCGCGGGCAAACCGTTCAGCAGGAAATGCCGCACTCACACATCTGCCTCTACTTTATCGCCTTCCGCTTCCATCCAAGCGCGTCGGGCTGCCGCCTCACCTTTGCCCATCAGTTTGACAAAAACCTGCTCAATGCCGTCAATGTCTGCATCGGGAATCTGTGCTTGCAGCAAGCGGCGGGTGTCGGGGTGCATGGTGGTGTCTTTGAGCTGGTCGGGATTCATTTCGCCCAAACCTTTAAACCGGCTGATGCTGTGCGCCGTATCGCGCACGCCTTCTTTAGCGAGCCGCTCCAAAATACCGTCTAATTCTTGCTGGTCAAGCGCGTAGAATTTACGTGCAGGCTTATTTTTGCCTTGTGCATTCACATCAACACGAAATAAAGGCGGTTGCGCCACGTAAACATGGCCGCGTTCAATCAATTTGGGAAAGTGTTTAAAAAACAAAGTGAGCAGCAATACCTGAATGTGTGCACCGTCCACATCGGCATCTGACAAAATGGCGATTTTGCCGTAGCGCAAACCGGATAAATCAGGCTCTTCGTCTTTGCCGTGCGGATCAACACCAATGGCAACGGCAATATCGTGGATTTCGGCATTGCCGAATAATTGGTCGCGGTGGGTTTCAAAACTGTTCAACACCTTGCCGCGCAGCGGCAAAATCGCTTGCGTGGCTTTGTCGCGTGCCAGTTTTGCCGAACCGCCTGCCGAATCGCCCTCCACCAAAAACAATTCGTTTTCGCGCGTGTCTTCACTCTCGCAGTCGGTGAGTTTGCCCGGCAGCACCGCCACCCCCGAGCCTTTCCTTTTTTCAATTTTTTTCACCGAACGCATACGCGCCTGCGCCTGCTTAATCGCCAGTTCGGCAATTTTTTTGCCGATGTCGCTGTTTTGGTTCAGCCACAACTCCAGCGGATCGCTTGCCACTGCCGCCACCAATTTCAGTGCATCGCGGTTGGTGAGTTTTTCTTTGGTTTGCCCTTGAAACTGCGGGTCCAACACCCGCACCGACAACACAAACGCCGTGCGTGAAAACACATCGTCTGATTGCAACTTCACGCCGCGCGGCAGCAGATTGTGGTGATTGATAAAATTGCCCACGGCGTTAAATACTGCTTGTTTCAAACCCGCTTCGTGTGTGCCGCCCAAAGGTGTGGGAATCAAATTCACATAGCTTTCACCGGCAACGCTGCCTTCTTCCAGCCACGTTAAGGCAAATGCCGCACCCTCGCCCGCGCTGAAATCACCCTCACTGCCCGCGCTGATGTAATTCTCACAGGCAAAAATCGGCACGGCTTCTTGTGCATTAACAAGTAAATCGTTCAGGTAGCCGCGCAAACCATCGGGATAATGCCAAGTCTGTGTCTGCGGCGTGTCGTCGCCTTTATTGAAGCGGGTTAGCTCAACGGTAACACCCGGCAGCAATACCGCTTTGGCGCGCAGCAGCCGCTCCAATTCGCCCAATTGATAATTCGGGCTTTCAAAATAGCGCGGATTTGGGTAAACACGGATTTCTGTGCCGCTGTCTTTCACGGCGCAAGTGCCGATTTCTTGCAGCGGCTCAATCACCGCACCGTCGGCAAACACAATGCGCCACACTTTGCCGCCGCGTTTTACCGTTACTTCCAACCGCTGCGACAGCGCGTTGGTTACCGACACACCCACACCATGCAAACCGCCTGAAAAAGCATAGGCGGAATCGCCGCTTTTTTTGTTGAATTTGCCGCCGGCGTGCAACTGCGTAAACACCAGTTCAATCACCGGCACGTGTTCGGTGGGGTGTATGCCAATCGGAATGCCGCGCCCGTTATCAAAAACCGACACTGAACCGTCTTGATTCAGGCAAACATGAATGCGATTGGCAAAACCACCCAAGGCTTCATCGGCTGCGTTGTCAATGACTTCTTGGATAATGTGGGTTGGGCTGTCGGTGCGCGTGTACATGCCCGGCCGTTCTTTAACCGGGTCAAGTCCTTTAAGGACGGTAACGCTGGATTCGTCGTAGTGTGGTTGAGTCATAACGGTTTTTCTGGGTTTTCTTGTAAATAGGTTTGTATTAATAATAGGTATTCTTTTAATTTTTCAAAGCGTTCATTCCTGTTTGGATCTTTCTGTATTTTTTTCATTTCATTTCCATCATTTTCAATATATTTCATTTTCTCTACACAATTATTAATAAATTCTTCATTGCGAAATATATTAAATATTTTTAATAATAATTTAATATCTTCTTTATTAATTTTATTACTTTTACTATATTTTGGTAAACAATATTCTCGGTATATACTATAATAACAAACATGCTTTATAATAGAATTTTCTATATTAGAACTCAAGAAATTTTCAAATATAAATATATCATGGAAAATATCAAAAAATTTATCTCTATCTCCAAAGATAGGTCTGCTATAAGATGAATGAGATATAGGATTACGATCTTTTCTGTTATTGGGAAAATCCGGATTACGCCTAGATAATTCAGGATATATCTTATTTTTGTTAGGGTTAGAAAGACGAATAAATTCTATTAAATCATTTTTAAACCAATTGCAGTATGAGTTAATCCAAATATTTCTTATGGTATTCGTATTAGGGAAACTTTTGAAATTGATATTTGTTGTAAAATTAGGTCTTTTTTTATTTGAGTAATATAAAATATGAATAATATGAATAATATAATCTTTTTTAATTAAGTCTTCTTTATTATCATAAATTCTTGAAAATTCATTAAATAAAAATGAAACGATATATTCTTGCCCTTTAGGGTAATATTCTTTTAAAACAGGATTTATTATAATATACAGAAATGTACCATAATTAGGAATAATATTATTCTTTAAATCATTTTTGGAATTTACAAAATCAACATTATCTTGAAAATCAACATTATCCCTAACGCTCGCATAATTAAATTCAGTATTAAAATCATTAAGTGTTATTTCCAATAATTTTTTTAGCATTTTATCTACAAATTCTATTTTTATATAATTGTTATTTCTTTTAACCGATTCAGAAATATTCAATACAGATTCAGGAGCATCCAGTATATACTTAGGAATATCTGAAACTCGCTGTAAAGAAAATTTTAAAATTATTGAAATTACTTGATAATTTTTTAGATTTATTTTCTGGTTATTTGTTTCAAACAACTTCCATAAATAAAGATATATTTCTTCTTGTTTTTTTATATATTTAAAAAATGACTTCATTAAAGATAAGGCTGGGTGGTTTTCTGGTTTTTTCTCACATATTGGCAATATGTTCTCAAGATATTGTATGGATGATACAACATCAGAAATAGATTTTATCACGGAAGCATCTTCATTAAATCTTTTAATAGGATCATCTATTACTCCCCAAAATAAATAGTAATAATCAGTTTCTTCTTTATTATTTTCAAGACAATATAATATTTCTGCATTTTTTTTATTTTCATTATCTTTTTCATTTAATATATCAGCACACTCTAAAAACAACTCCATAAAAAATGCTTGATCAGGGTCGCTTGGTTTAATCTCTGCCCATGTGATATCCCAAAATGCAAGAATATCATCATCAGATGTTAAAGATGCGATATATTCACGAATAATTTTTTCCCGATATTGGCTTTTCCTGCCATGCTCCATCACTGATGTAAACCAAAAATACAGCCGTATTAAAGTTCGAGAAATCGCTGCAATGGAAGCAATATAAGCAAATATAGCCACAACAGCAAACACATCTTGCCATGCACTCTGTTTCTGTGAAAACAAAACCAACTCAGGCTCATCGCGTTTAAAAATACAAATTATCCCAATCACCAGCACTGCGATAAAGAAATGCGGCATTTTTGCCACAAACTGAATAATCACATGCCGTTCCCAAGAGAAATAACCGTGTTCTTTGGGTGTTTGCTCCAAAATCATAATTGACAGCGGCACTAATAAAGCAATCAGCATACTCGGCAACGCCACCATGCCTGTTAAAGAAACAGGAATAGAAAAGCCGTTTGGATAAATATCTCTGAAAAAACAAACCACCAACACAAACAACACAATACCGATAGCCATTGTGCTGAGATTGTTTTTTATCGCTTTTATCATCATTTATCTTTCGGTTTTTTGTTTTTGATAACAGCTTGCTGTCTGCCGTTCAGCCACCCTCAATAAAAACAGATCAATAGAATGAAGGCTATCTAAATAGTCTTTATTAAAATAATAGGGACATGACAACCAAACAAGGCATTAAAATGTCTGAAAAAGAGTCATATCCCATCTTTTTTACCTTGTTTGGTTGTCATGTCCCATTATTTATTTGCATTTTTAAAAATCACTTGATCAATTCGCCACCAAGATGTTGGGTATTTATTAAAAAAATCTTTTGGTTTACAGCGAATTTCTTCATCATCAATGCCTGTATCATAAAGCCATTCTTGGTGATACTTCAAAAAATGGGTTGCACTTAAACCATGATTACACAAAGCGGCTTCCATACTATCAATTTTTGGGTCTTTGACTAATTCCAGTAACTCACTTGTTGATTTATTGATTACTTTTTTCTCACACATGATTTCTTTATACTTTAATAAATAATACTTTAATAAATAGTCGTTGTTAATTTTCACATGGAAAACAGAATATTCTTTTAATATTAAAATCTTAGCGTTTCCGATACCGTCCGCGCCCAATGAATTCGATCATATTACGGTCACGTAAAAATTGCAATTGTTGCCGAATTTTGTCTTTAACATGCAGATTATTCGGAAATAATTGTTGTAATTCTGCTTCAAACGCATACATTTGCTGCAAGCTGAATTCGTTTTCAACCAATCTGTCGATACACGTCATAATTGCCATTAACCAACCTCTGGATTGTACTTTCTCATTCCGTAAAAACAAGTTTTTTTGCCATTGCTGATAAACCTGTTCGGGCGGTATGATTTGTTGTCGGTCAATCAGCGCGATTCTGCCACTCATCGGCACAAAACGTAAATCAATATTGCACCCCTCCCAGCCTGCACGTCTGGCGGTTGGCGACAATGGTTTGCGCCGAATAATCATTTCAGGACTGAAAAAGTGCTTGGGAATAAGAATGAGCTGATGAACCGAATAATCACTTTTTTGATAACTTAAAAATAAAAAATTAGGGTTATCAAGTGCTTGAATTCTGTCTAACATGGTGCGATATGCGCCGTCGCTGATAACTTTGCCGATTTGTTTGCTGTTTTTACTTTTCAGTTCAAATTGTTCATGGCAGTGCGGACAATAAAAATCTTTTACAGGTTGATTATTCTCAACTTTCTTAATCGGATGAGTAGCACAATTTACACAATACGCATTTTCAGCCAGCCACGCTTCAGTCATCACTCGTATTTTTTGTTGTGATGACTGATAGTCCTTGGCTAAATTCTGATTGAAAAATAAATTCATATTGGCTAATGCACTGTTCTTCGCGTAAACGGTATATCGTGATTGGAAATCAGTACAGGAATATCCTGTTGCAATAGTTCTTCCGAACGACTTGCCAAAGTTTTTTGTTGATGTTCACCAAATGCAGTTTTGGCGTAAGCGGTGAATGAAGCGGTTTTGCTGAGCGGTACATAGGGCGGATCGCAATACAGCACATCATCTGCACCACTCAATGTAAAGACTGCCTGAAAATCTTCGTTCATTAAGCTGATGCGATCTGACTTGGCAACAAACGCCGCCATTTCCGTAGCGGGGAAGTATGGAGCAACGTAGCGCCCAAACGGCACATTAAACTCGCCCTTGCTGTTGTAACGGCACAAGCCGTTAAACGCATGGCGGTTAAGATAAATAAACAACGCCGATTTGGTTACTGCGTCTTTTTCTTGGTTAAACTGACCGCGCAAATCGTAAAACGTGGTTTCATTGTTCAGGTTGCCTGAAAAAAACGACTGTGCGTAATCAATAAACGTTTGTTTCTGTTCTTTTAATACCTTGTAAAGTTGGATTAAATCGCTGTTGGTATCATTCAACAAATATGCCTCAAAATCCAAGGCTAAACTCAAAGCGGCAGAACCTGCAAACGGTTCTATCAACCTGCGCGGGCGACGTTGCGGCAAATGGGCGTGAATAAACGGCGTAAGCTTATGCTTACCGCCTGCCCATTTGAGGAAAGGTTTTGAAAGTTTCATAGTCACAGTCTTCAAAATAATATCAAGGAGAATAGCAAATGTTCCTCACCGTCACCAACAATATCTTCTCTATTCAGTAGAGTATTTTTCTTTTTAGCTTCAGGTAGCCTGAATCAATTTCAGGTAAACTACATTTTACTCTTTTCCATAGTTTTCGCTAATAAATCCGCTGGTTGAGTACGATAAATATCAAAAAACCTGATATTATCGGCAGTAATCAATAATTGCCCTTTTCCTATATTATTACCTTTTATAAGCAATACGGTAAGCCATTTAATTTTCCTATTTCAGACAACCTGTTGTTTTCGTAAGCCTAATACTTTAAAGCAATCAGCCAATAGTAAATAATATTAAATTTCTAACCTACTTATTTTTTGCTTTAGTATTCTACTTAACTTTCCCACAATACCTCTTTAATATATTCTTGCTCTGTTCCACTGATTTGATAAAAATGATAAATAAATTCATTCACTTTATTTATTCTATCAGATAATTCCGTCAGCACAGATAAAACATGGTCTTGCTCTTGAGAAAGCACGGGAAAATACAATTGCAATAAATTGCCTTTTAAAATTTTGATGTCATCAAATTTTTTCAAATACCAATATTGAAATAATTCAGAATTTAAAAAAGCCATTACCGATTTAATGGACAAAGTCGGCACGTTTGGAATCAAAATATTGGCACTATTCAAAAACAGGCTTTGGGTATTATCATAAGCAAATTGCAGTTTTTTGGAAATAAATTTATACGCCAATTTTTCAGGAGCACGGTAAATTTCCTCTTTTGCCACTTGTTGAAATTGACTGCGGTCATAAACAATAAATTTAATTGGTTTTTTTAAAACATATGGCTGAATTTCTTTGCCGGTATAAATCGGTTCACTGCCAAATAAAGGCTGGTTTAATAATTTTTCTTTATTGTTCCCTGTTACGACCCCCAATGCCCACACACTGTCTGCCAGTGTGTGTTCGCCTTTATTTTCTATTTTTTTCAAAATATCGCTGTCTTGTTCGGAAACCATGCTGATTAAATAATCGGTTTGCGCATTGACAGCGGTTTTTGAATGGACAGAACCTGCTATTTCAAATACGGGGGCTATTGTTTGCTTTGATGCCAGCAAAGATACATAAGCCGTCATTACCCCGCTGAAGCTGCCCGTATGTACATTGATTTTTTTCAAATTGGTTTGTTCAATTAAAAATTTCCGAATATCGGCATGGATTCTGATATTTAAAATGGATTTGGGCAGTAAAAAAACCATATTCCCATTTTTTCTCAAAAAATCATAGGCTTTAACCAAGAAATAAGAAAATGTTTCTCCTGATTTAATTTTCGGATAATGCCCGAAAGACTGAAGCGCGCCCCACGGTGGATTGGTAATAATGTAATCAAATTGATTTTTAATTATATTTTTCAGGCAGCCTGTGTCGGTGGAATCAAATAAATTATTTTCTGCCAAAAAATTGGCTTGGTAGATTTTCGGTGTAACTGTTGTATCAGGAAATTTCAAATAATATTTAAACTTAGCAATCATAACAGCAATGGCATCAATATCTACGCCATGAATTTGTTCGGGTTGAATGCCGTCAATACTTAATAAAAAATTTAAACTGCCGCAAGCGGGATCTAAAAATTGTGTCTGTGAATCAAATTCAATCCCTTGCAAAATCTCTTTAACCAAAGTTTTTGGGGTGTAGTATGAACCGCTTTTGTTTTTTTCACCCTCTGTGATCAGGCTCTGATAAACAATGCCCAATAAATCAAACTCATTTGGGTATTTTTTGTTGTATAAACAATCTATTTTCTCAAAAGAATATTCTGCTTTGATTTGATGAATATTTTTTGGTGAAACATGATGTTCTTTCAGCAAATTCAAGCCAATGGAATAAACAGCATCTGCTATGGGTATTTTTTCGGCACAAATAAAATCAACCAGCCGTTCAATAAAGAGATAATTTTCAAGATTATCAAAACTTTCTTTGGGTATGATTCTTCTTACAGACAAACTTTTATTGGCGTACGACTGAAGCTTATTTGATGTATCGGTAACACCCAGCTTCACCCAATTATAATCGGTTGCCGTTGATGTCAGTTTTTTTGTTGCTGCAAAAATTGCCATGCCCTAAATACTCAAAATATATTTTGTTGATTTTAAAAATAATGCACAAGCACACCGCAGACAGAGATGTTTCCCTGCTGTTTCATTGTTCCATACAATACTCTTGTGTTTCTTTAAACCGCTCTTTGCTGCAAAAACACCGCTAAATTCGGTAATTCCTGCAAAAACCACGATAACGCCCGCAATGTGCTTTCATATTGAAACGACAAAGATTCCGTTTGGTTGTTTAGCCCTATTTTTTAATCAGTATCTTTCAATAGATCTTCTGCAGGAATGATGTGCTGTTCATAATTTTCTATTTTGCCATTCAGCCTATCAAGCGTTTCTTGCATCTCCGTGATTTTTGCTGATATGCGGTTGCGCTCATGTATCAGTATCTGTTTTCTTTCATTCAGCGTGCCATCGCCTTGCTCGAAAAGACGAACATACGCCACAAGCGATTCCACTTGTACTCCGGCAGAGCGCATACATTTAATGAATGCTATCCATCCGCAATCGTATTCCGAATAATTGCGAATTCCTCCGTTTGTTCTGGTTGGCTTGGGGATCAGCCCTGTTTTCTCATAGTAGCGAAGCGTGTCCGCTGTCATACCAAATCGTCTGCAAACTTCCGCTATTGTCATTTTCAGAACCCTTCCAAAAAATGTTGAGAAATTTGAAAAAATCCATTGACTTAGAGTTAACTCCAAGCAATACGATATGGTTACATTGACCTGATGCTAAGTCAATATCCTTTCCAGAGGATATTTTATGGCTCATGCAATTTTCGCGAAAGGCAAAAAAACCTCACCAACAATATTCATGAGGGCGGTGTTTGTCAATATGCTTATGCCGAATGCGGGCAGTACTCAGTATGTCAATGAGCGCGGCTATTTGGCATGACGCAGTAACGGGCGAGGAATATCAAGAGGCAACCCGAAACAATGAGGCTTATCAATGATGAAAATAGATTTGGCAATGTTCTTAGTGTCCGCGTTGCTGCCCACGCTTGCCGCTTGCAATGGTGTGGAAAGCTCTGGGGCTGTCAAATCAGCCTCTGTAGAAAATTCGGTAATACCAAAACCGATTGAGTCGGCAGTATTGTCCGAGATCAAACAAGGCAGCACAAGCCAAACAGAAACGGCTGAAGCACCGAAGTTAATCATCACTATCGGCAGCAATCAATTCACCGCAACCATGACAAAAAATTCTTCTGCTGCGGCTTTAATAGAATTGTTGTCTGAAAAACCGCTGACAATCCAAATGCGGGACTACGGTGGCTTTGAAAAAGTTGGTGCATTGGGGAGAGACCTGCCAACCAATAACGAACAAATCACCACAACAGCAGGAGACTTAATCCTGTATCAAGGTAACCAATTGTGTATTTACTACGCATCCAACTCATGGAATTTTACGAGGATAGGCAAGATAGATAACGTTACCTCAGACGAGTTAAAAAAAGCACTTGGACACAATGATGTATCCGTAACACTTTCTGTTTCAAAATAAAACAGGTGTGCTTTGGTAAAGAAAATGAAGAGTAAATCAGTAAAATCATAAAGAGTTTATACCGAAAAGGAGCAGGAAAAAATGAAAACGATGTTTGCAACCCTTGCAGTCAGTGCTATTTTGGGCATGAGTAGTACCGCATTCGCGGCTGTTACCGAAAAACCGGCTGATGCCGATAATTTTTACAAAAGCGATAAGGTAACTATCCAAAAGGTTACATTCCCAAACCAGTATAAAATGAATATTGCGGGAAATCTTTTCATGCCTGAAAACATGGATCAAAGCAAGAAATACCGGTAGTGTTCAAAAATCTGTGTCAATCCCCTAAACTATTCCAAATAGGAGACAACACATGAACAACCCCATATTCGACTTTAAAACAGGGTAGTG
>NZ_JQKE01000039.1 GCF_000745895.1 Stenoxybacter acetivorans DSM 19021
AAGGACTGACAACCATTGTCAGCAGCCCGATAGACACCTATAACGCTTTGGCAGATTTGATTAAAAGCGGCGGATTGGGTGCGATTCCGCAAGCGGTTAAACAATCGTATCTTGACCAAATCAGCCATTTGAAACAGCAGTATCAAATAGCGGGTGTAAAAGGTTCGTTTAATGCGGGTGTCGAAACGGGTAAATTGCTCACCGACATTGCCACCACCATTGGTACGGGTGGGGCTGCGGGCGTGGCAAAAGGCGGCGCGACACTGACTGCGGCTGTGGTGACGAATGTTACTAAAAAAGGAGGTGCTGCCGCAGGAAAAGGCATTAAATTCGGAACTGATGCTGCCCACAATGCTAAACTGTTTGTGGATTTGAAATTGGATTTAAAAGCCATTGAATCCGCAAATGAAGTGGTTGCCAGCTTAAAGAAAAATGGGAAATTGCCTGATTATTATATTACTAAAAACGAAGCAGCACAGCACGGTTGGCAAGCAGGTAAAGCGTTGAGTAATTATGCATCTGGTAAGCAAATCGGTGGTGATATATTTGACAATAACCCAAGAATATTACCGCAAACAAATAATAGAATATGGTACGAGGCAGATGTTGGTGTATCAAATACCATGTCCAGAGCAAAACAGCCCGGTACTCGGCTAGTATATTCAAACGATGGGTTGATGTATATCACCCGCGACCATTACGAAACAGTTATCTCTATTGGCAAATGGAAGTGAGGTGGATCGTGGATATTATACTTGAAGGCAGCAAAATGAAAACAGAGCAAGATTTTCATAATCAAATTTCTAAGTTATTAGATTTTGGTGAGTATTACGGAAATAATCTAAATGCACTATGGGATCGTTTAAGCACAGATGTAGAACGCCCTATTTTTATTATTTGGAAAGACCATCTTTGCGCAAAAAAAATGTTAGAACCTTATGTATTTAATAGAATAATCAATATCTTTGAAAAAACAAAAAATCAAGACATTGATTTTAAATGGAAAGATAAATTTGATTATTTTCTGGATTGATTTTTCTATCTATACTTAAGAGTTGCCAGTATGACTGGGATGCAAATAAAGCATTGGGAAAGTATGCTTCAGGTAAGCAAATCGGTGGTGATATTTATTATAACCAAGAAAAATTATTGCCATATACAAACAATAGAATTTGGTATGAGGTGGATATTGGTATCTCTAATACCATGTCCAGAGCAAAACAGCCTGGTACTCGGTTAGTATATTCAAATGATGGATTGATGTATATCACTCGCGATCATTACGAAACAGTTACCTCAATTGGCAGATGGAAATGAGGTAAATCATGAGAATTATTTTAGAAGGTAATCAAATAAAAACTGAACGAGATTTCCATAATCAAATTTCTAAGTTATTAGATTTTGGTGAGTATTATGGAAATAATTTAAATGCACTGTGGGATCGGTTAACTACTGAACAAAAGCCTATTTTTGTTGTATGGAAAGAACATTTACTTTCTAAGCAAAATTTAGGAGAAGAGTGTTTTAAAAATATTGTAGATCTCTTTGAAGCTGTTAAACAAGATGATATTTCATTCCATTTAAAATTTAATAATGATAAAGATCCTATTGATATATTTAACTATTCATTGGAGTAAGGTAAATCATGAAAGTTATTTTAGAAGGCAGCAAAATAAAAACTAAACAAGATTTCCATAATCAAATAGCCAGCTTATTAGATTTTGGCGAATATTATGGACATAATCTAGATGCACTTTGGGATAGGCTCCGCATAGACGTAGAAAGACCAGTTCTGCTTACTTGGCGAGATCATTTGCTTTCTAAGCAAGCTATAGGGGAAGAATATTTTCAGCACATTGCTGATATTTTTGAAAAAATAAAAAGAGAGGACTTATTATTACATCAGCAATTTCGCAATCAAGAAAATCCTCGTATATTTGATTATTCACTAGAATAATAAGCAGTTCTATTTATTATGGCTAAACTGTTATCGCGATATCGAGTTTAGCCACCCAAGCATCCATTTCCCTGGTCAACAACAAAGGCGACATCGGCAAAACCCTGAAAGAGCTGGGCAGCAGCAAAACCGCCAAAAGTTTAGCGGTGGCGGTGATCACCGCCGGTGTCGCAGAAAAAGTGGGCGGCAATGCGGCATTAAACAACATCAGCAATAATGCGACGCTGAATCAGTTCGCCGTCAATCTGACCAATTCGGTATCCGGTGCAATCATCAGCACCGCAATCAGCGGCGGCAGTGGTGAAGAAGCATTAAAACAGGCGATATTATCGGCATTGGTGCAAAGTGTGCACGGAGAAATTGCCGGTCAAATCAAAGGCACATTCAGCGACCAATACATCGCCCACAAAATCGCCCATGCGGTCGCGGGTTGTGCGGCGGCAGCGGCGAATAAGGAGAAGTGCAGAGACGGTGCGATTGGGGCGGCAGTGGCGGAGATTATCGCCGAAACCATGCCACGCCCCGTTTACGGTTCAAACACTTACGCAGACGATAAAAAGAAAATCGTCAATATCAGCAAACTCATTGCCGCCAGCGTGGTAACGGCGATTGGCGGCAACCCCAACACCGCTGCCAATACCGCTCAAACCGCCGTTGAAAATAACTATTTAAGCGAAAAACAAAAAGCCGATGAACAAAAAGAATCAGCGGCATGTAAGAACCCATGTTCAAAAAAAATTCTTAATAAAATCATATGATGTCAAAAAACGACTCAATCATCGCCCATTGGCTATCTGTCAAATCACTCGGGTACATAAAGGATTACCTACTATCTTGGTTTATCTGCTAATTATACGCCATATGATTTTATTAAGAATTTTTTGAATATTGGTTCTTAAACATTTTGAACATAGGTTCTAAAACCGCATTGTGCCGCGCTCAAGTAGAAGTAAAATACATTGCCGTCAGCGCAGGACAAAACGGCAGTTTCTCGGCGGGTATGATTACGGGCGTTCCCGCCAACTTGTACGATACCGTTAAAGGACTGACAACCATTGTCAGCAGCCTGATAGACACCTATAACGCATTAGCGGATTTGATTAAAAGCGGCGGATTGGGTGCGATTCCGCAAGCGATTAAACAATCGTATCTTGACCAAATCAGCCTACAGGGCTTGATTGTTTCGGATTGATATGTGATGAAAAAGCAAGTAGTCTGGTGTATCAAGCCATGACGGCGTTTTCTCCTTAGTATTTAAGAGTAATATGGCACTGGTTGATACAGCATCGCCAAAGTAAATTTTAATTTTATGATAAATAGCTGTATCAATAACATTTTTTATTATGAAAACAATCCGATATTTATTAAAGAATCATCATGACCACAGAGAATTTTGAAACCGCCGCTTTGCCCGCACCTGCACCCGCATCGCTGACTTTGGGTTTATTGCTGACTGCTGCCATCACCGGTTCGCTGGCATTTTTGCAGGTGTATTCAATCCAATCCATTTTACCGGTATTGATGCACGAATTTCACCTCAATGCCGTGGCTGCCGGTGCTACAGTAGGGGCAACCGTTTTGGCAATGGCGATGATGTCGCCGTTTATGGGTATGTTATCCGATGCGTGGGGCAGACGCTGGATTATCATCGGATCGGTGTTTTTTTTAAGTGTGCCGACCTTTGCCATGTGTTTTGTTCACAATATTGACCAAATCTGGTGGCTGCGGTTTTTGCAGGGCTTGGTGGTGCCGGGCATCAGTGTGGTGCTGTTGGCGTATATCGGTGAAGAGTTCGATGGTATTGCGCGGGTGAAACTGATGTCTTTTTATGTTTCCGGCACTGTCTTCGGCGGTTTTATGGGGCGTTTTTTATTGGGCTGGCTGAATGAATTTATCGGCTGGCGGTATGCTTTTTTGTTTATGGCGTTGTTAAGCGTTGCCGGCGGTGTGCTGGTGTTGAAGCAATTGCCGCCGTCCAAACGGTTTGTGCCGAAACCGCACGTGTCGCAAGCCTTAAAAATGCTGTGGCAGCATTTACACAACCGCCATGTATTGTCTGCCTGCGCTTTGGGTTTTTGTGTGCTGTTTTCACTTGTGGGCTGTTTTACGTATATCAATTTATACCTTGCCGCGCCGCCTTATGATTTGAGCAGCGCAGGTTTGGCAAATATTTTCACGGTGTATTTAATTGGCATGGTGATCACACCGGTGGCAGGACGGTTGATTTCGCGGTTTGGTGCGGTGCGTACGGCATTGCTGGCGGTGGCTTTATCGGTGTTTGGTGTGCTGCTCACTTTGGATAGTCATTTGTGGCTGGTGATTTTGGCTTTGGTGATGATGTCCACCGGTGTGTTCATTACTCAAGCATCTACGCTTAATTATATTGCGCACCACGTAACCGAAGGGCGATCTTTGGCGTCTGGCTTGTATTACATGGCGTATTACGGCGGCGGTACGGTCGGCGCGTTTTTGTGCGGTCATGCATTTGAAATCGGCGGCTGGCCGGCGGCAGTGAATACTTTAATCATTGCACAAGTGGCGGCAATGATAATTGCGGGCGTGCTAATGGCAAAGAAAAAGATATAATATTATATTTTCAGGAAATAATATTAAGGTAGCTCCCTGAAAGGCATACTGATGAGCTTTAACCGTCGGCGTTTTCTGCAAACCGCTTTAATCTTGGGGCTGATGCCTTTGGCGGCTTGTTCGCGCACAAGGAAGTTTTCCGAATTGCCCGCCGGCAGCCGTGTGCTGGCATTGGGTGATTCTTTAACCGCGGGTCACGGCGCGGCAGCAGGGCAGGATTACCCCGCACAATTGGCGCAAATCAGCGGTTGGGCGGTGATTAACGGCGGTGTGTCCGGCGATACATCGGCAGAAGCCTTGCAGCGGCTGCCTGAATTATTGAAAGAACGGCCTGAATTGGTGTTAATCGGCATCGGCGGCAATGATTTTTTGCGCAAGTTGCCTGAAAGTGAAACCCGTCGTAATGTTCGGGAAATGGTGGATTTGGTACGTGAAAAACACATTGATGCGGTTTTGATTGCCGAGCCGCACTTCACAACGGGCGCTGTGCTTGGTTTTGTCAGCGATCACCCCATGTATGCCGAATTGGCAGAAGAATTAAATATTCCGTTGTTTGCCGATGGCTGGTCGGAGATATTGTCGGATAAAAAATTAACATCAGATCCGATTCACGCCAATGCAAAAGGCTATCGCGTATTTGCGGAAGCGTTGGCATCGTTTTTGACGAAGCAAGGCTGGTTGGCGTAAGCCGTTGTTTTCGATTTAGCAGGTTGCCTGTATGACCTCATTGTGGATAATTGCTTGGCGACCGCATGATTTTGAAAATAACGCTTATTATTCAAATAACTTGTTTGCGGTTTTATAAAACAAAGCCGTTCTGAGTACCATAAAAAAACACAAATAATTATTACCACCATTTCATCAGGAGTCAGTAAATGAATTTTAATGATTTAATCCAAAACCGTGAGTTTATCGGCAGACACATTGATTTAAACGAAGCCGACCGCGTTGCCATGCTGGAAACCGTGGGCAGTCGCAATATGGATGAATTCATCAGCAGTGTTGTTCCGTATGGCATTCGCTTAAATCACCCTTTGGATTTACCCGACAGCATGTCTGAGTCTGCTGCTTTGTATAAATTGCGCGGCATTGCCAAAAACAATATTGTTAATAGAAGTTATATTGGTCAAGGGTATTATCCCACGCGTCTGCCTTATGTCATTGTTCGCAATGTGCTGGAAAATCCGGGCTGGTACACTGCCTATACACCCTATCAAGCCGAAGTGGCGCAAGGGCGGTTGGAAGCGTTGCTGAATTTTCAGCAGATGTGCATGGATTTAAGCGGTTTTGATATGGCGGGTGCATCGCTTTTAGACGAAGCCACCGCCGCTGCCGAAGCGATGAGCATGGCGCGCCGAATCAGCAAGTCATCATGTAATCGCTTTTTTGTTGATGGACGCGTGTACCCGCAAACGCTGGACGTGATGAGGACACGTGCCCAATATTTTGGTTTTGAATTGGTGGTGGGCAATTGGCAAACCGCATCTGAGGGCGAATATTTCGGCGGTTTGTGCCAATACGTGGGTAAGGGTGGTGATGTTGCCGACTTAAGCACACCGATTGCCGCCCTGAAAGCCAAAGGTGCAGTAGTGGCGGTGGCGGCAGACATCATGAGCTTGGTATTGCTGAAATCACCCGCCGCATTGGGCGCGGACATTGCGCTGGGCAGCACACAGCGTTTCGGTATTCCGATGGGTTTCGGCGGGCCGCATGCGGCTTATTTTGCGTTTAAAGAAGAATACAAACGCGCCGCGCCGGGACGAATTATCGGCATGTCGGTGGACGCGGCAGGAAAACCCGCTTTACGCATGGCTTTACAAACGCGGGAACAACACATTCGCCGTGAAAAAGCCAATTCCAATATCTGCACTTCGCAAGTGTTGCTGGCAAACTTGGCGGGCATGTATGCGGTGTATCACGGCCCCGAAGGCTTAAAACGCATTGCTTCACGCATTCATGCCATGGCGTGCGCTTTTGCCGATGCACTTTCGCATTTCGGCAGCTCGGTTTCAGACAGCCTGATTGTGCGGCATCATGAATTTTTCGATACGGTGGAAATGGATTGCAGCGAAGAAGACGAGGAATTGATTTATCAGCGTGCTTTATACAAAGGTTACAATTTGCACCGCACCGGCAAAGGCGTATTGGGTGTGGCGTTTCATGAAGCCAGCTCCGCTGAAGATTTTGCCGCTTTAACTGAAATTTTCTTAGGCAAAGCCCGTCCCTTGCCGCCGGAAACCAAATGCCGTATTCCCGATGCTTTGTGCCGCACCGATAAAATTTTGCAGCACCCCGTATTCAATAGTTACCACACCGAACACGAAATGCTGCGCTACCTGAAAAAATTGGAAGACCGTGATTTGGCGATGAACCGCAGTATGATTTCTTTGGGCAGCTGTACCATGAAATTAAATGCCACTGCCGAAATGATGCCGATGACTTGGCCGGAGTTTGCCTACGTGCATCCGTTCGCGCCCAAAGATCAAGTACAAGGCTGCCTGAAAATGATCCACGGCTTGGCAGAGCAGCTCAAAGCGATTACCGGTTTTGACTCGATTTCCATGCAACCGAATTCTGGTGCGTCGGGTGAATATGCGGGCTTATTGGCGATTCGCCGTTTTCAGGCAGCCCAAGGGCAAGCACGGCGTGATGTGTGTTTGATTCCGAAATCCGCTCACGGCACCAATCCTGCCAGTGCACAAATGATGGGCATGAAAGTGGTGGCAGTAAACACCGATGAATGGGGCAATGTTGATATTGCCGATTTACAAGCCAAAGCAGAGCAATATGCCGATACATTGAGTTGTTTGATGATTACCTATCCGTCCACCCACGGCGTATTTGAAGAAGGCATACGCGACATTTGCCAAATCATTCATCAGCACGGCGGTCAAGTGTATATGGACGGCGCAAACATGAATGCGCAAGTGGGGTTAATGCGCCCCGCAGATGTCGGCGCAGATGTATTGCACATGAATTTGCACAAAACCTTTGCCGTTCCTCATGGCGGCGGCGGTCCGGGTGTCGGCCCCATCGGCATGAAAATGCATCTTGCACCGTTTATGCCAAGCCACAGTGTTGTACCGGTGAATGGTGCGGCAGACTGCATGGGTGCGGTGTCTGCCGCGCCGTATGGTTCAGCCGGTATCTTGCCGATTTCATGGATGTACATCACCCTCATGGGTGCGGATGGCTTACGCCAAGCCACCGAAACCGCGCTACTCAACGCCAATTATATCGCCACCAAGCTGGCGGAAGATTATCCGGTGTTATATACAGGCAAAAACAACCGTGTGGCGCATGAATGTATTATTGACTTGCGTCCGTTAAAAGCCGAATCGGGCATCACCGAAGTGGACATCGCCAAACGCTTGATTGACTACGGTTTTCACGCACCCACCATGTCGTTTCCGGTGGCGGGTACATTAATGATTGAGCCGACTGAATCGGAGAGCAAAGCAGAACTTGACCGTTTTATCGTTGCCATGAAAGCGATTAAGCAAGAAGTGTTAAACGTACAAAACGGCGTGTGGAGTAAGGAAGACAACCCATTGGTAAATGCGCCGCACACCATTGCCGACATCATCGGTGAATGGAAGCACGCCTACAGCCGCGAAGAAGCCGTGTTTCCGCTGCCTTATGTGCGTGAAAACAAATTCTGGCCGAGTGTAAACCGTGTTGATGATGTTTACGGTGACCGTAATTTGGTGTGTTCCTGCCCACCGATGAGTGATGAATCATGATGCGTAACGCAATTGCGGCTGCCTGAAAACGTTAAGCAGCACCAAACGGCGAGACAGTTTGAATACATAAAGCAGAATTGCCATGTTGTTTTCAATGGTTTGCCGCAACAACAGGATAATGGTTTTGGCTTTAGGCTGCCTGAAAAATGCATATTTCAGGCAGCCGCAACACAAGGGAGTTTTACATGAAATACATCAGTACGCGCGGGCGCACTGCCCACCACCGTTTCAGCCAAATTCTGCTCATGGGCTTAGCACCCGACGGCGGTTTATTTTTGCCCGAACATTACCCGCACATTGATGAACAAACCTTATATCAATGGCGTGATTTATCCTATCCTGAATTGGCGTTTCAAATCATCAAATTATTTGCCGATGATATTCCCGAAGCCGATTTAAAAGCCATTATCAACCAAACCTATACCACCGATGCTTTCGGCAGTGAAACCATTACACCGCTGCGCCGCCTGCACGACGGCATCGGTATTTTGGGCTTGTCGAACGGACCGACATTGGCGTTTAAAGACATGGCAATG
Source organism: Stenoxybacter acetivorans DSM 19021 (assembly GCF_000745895.1). Taxonomy (GTDB): domain Bacteria; phylum Pseudomonadota; class Gammaproteobacteria; order Burkholderiales; family Neisseriaceae; genus Stenoxybacter; species Stenoxybacter acetivorans. The sequence goes on from NZ_JQKE01000039.1 coordinate 8,823, forward strand.
CAATTTTTGGGCAATACATTTGAATATGTATTATCAAAAGAAAACAAAGCATTAAACATTATCGGAGCCACCAGCGGTGACACCGGTTCTGCTGCCGAATACGCCCTGCGCGGCAAAAACGGCATACACGTATTTATGCTGTCGCCAAACGGCAAAATGAGCGCGTTCCAGCGAGCGCAAATGTACAGCCTGCCCGACGCCAATATCCACAACATTGCCATTGACGGCATGTTCGACGACTGCCAAGACATCGTCAAAACCCTGCAAAACGATGAGTTATTCAAAGAAAAATACCAACTGAGCACCGTTAATTCCATCAACTGGGGGCGCATTGCCGCCCAAATCGTGTACTACTTCAAAGGCTATTTTGCAGCTACCTCAAGCAATGAAGAAAAAGTATCGTTTTGTGTACCCAGCGGCAATTTCGGCAACGTTTGCGCAGGACACATTGCCCGCATGATGGGTTTGCCGATACACCGCTTAATCGTAGCAACCAACGAAAACGATGTTTTGTATGAATTTTTCAAAAGCGGATACTACAAACCGCGTGTTGCCGCACAAACACGGGTAACGTCCAGCCCGTCAATGGATATTTCTAAAGCCTCCAACTTTGAACGCTTTATTTTTGATTTAGTGGATCGTGATGCCACCCAAACCGAAGCCTTGTGGGACGAAATCGCCGCCGGTAACGGCTTCAATTTGCATTTGTTGCTGGACAAAATCCGCGAACAATACGGCTTCGTATCCGGCAAAAGCCTGCACAGCAACCGCATCGACACCATTGCCAACGTGTATGCCAACGACAATCAAATTATTGATCCGCACACCGCCGACGGCATCACCGTTGCCCGCAATTTGCGTGAAGCCGGTGAAAATGTTGTTTGCCTGGAAACCGCGCTGGCGGCAAAATTTGCCGACACCATTGCCGAAGCCTTGGGCAGCAACATCAACATTCCGCGCCCCGCCGTAACCGAAGGCATCGAAGATTTGCCGCAGCGCGTACAAGTATTGCCCAATAACGCCGCGGCAGTGAAAATGTACATGAAAGAAGTGTTAAACGGATAAAGCAAAAACGGTATTGAATCGGCTGAAAACAGGCTGCCTGAAAAATATTCAGGCAGCCTGTTTTTGAATAAAATTTATGAAAATTAATATGTTCAACCATTAAATCCTTCAAAACAATTAACTAGATAAACCATTTAGTCTGAAAAAATAGTAGGTTTGCTATAAGAAAAGAAAATATTAAAGCAGGTAGTACATAATAAAATTGAAATCATTAAAACAAGTTAAAGCAAGTTAAAGCAATCCGCTATAAAACCCAATTTTATTATCTTCAAACGTACCTACGATAAGCCCACGGTCGAGAAAACCATTGTGTTCCTCACAACAGGTTTCGGGTAAAAGCGCACAACCGTGACAGGCGGCAAGATTTAATGATTCTCGTCCCTGCCCGTGGCTAAGTATACATACGGGGTCATTTGAACAAGTTTTCGCATTTGCAATCGCTTTTTTGAAAATATGAGGAAACGCATCAGGTCTGCCTTGACGTACAAGACCTCCGAGCGTGCCTTCGGAATCCCCGCTTGCGGTATAGATGAATATTCCGGACATTTGCTTACCATCCACTTCTTCGGCACAGTAAATTCGTTCGCTGAGTGAAGCAATACTATATCCACACTCAAAACTAAGTTGCTTAATCAGCAAATGTGATAATGTGTGTAGCATTATGAATTTCGGTGTAATTGTTCGCGGGTGATTTTGTCCGATAAACGAAGTGCTGTAATTGTCTTTAATGCGGTCTGCTCTTGTTGTGACAACGGGATTTCTTTGCACCCAATCATCTATATCGCTTTGTTCAAATTCAATGAAGATTCCCTCTCCGCGAACTTCATAAGCGGGATACCAACGCGTTTCGGTTTCTTTGATATGAACAAATCCGGCATCGTATTTACTTGCCACCGGATTGATTCGAGAAAATCCGATTAACGCATTAACAACCCTAACCTTGTCTATGAGCGAAATCGACTTGATGTGCGGCAGGTTGTAATCGTCGCTATTCATTTTTTCACGGGAAAAATCCCCCAACGCTCCTGTTGGAGTCGAAACCTCACCGCTGAGTGTCGCATATTCTTCCGCTCGATATTTCACGCTTGTGACATCGGTCTCGACAGCATCTTCGTTAAGCCACTTGCGAGTGAGAATATTTCCAATATCAGCTTTTTCGGCAGCGATTTCCAACGCAATTTTTTCGACCCACTTTGAAAGTCGTTTTTTAATCATGTCAATTCGTTCATCGGGTTCTTCATCCTCAATAATCGTCATACAATCGGCAAACGCTTTACTGTTTTCAATCTTAGCATTTAGTTTGTCTGCAAATGGCGGAATAACCAAAGAACTATAAATCATTGGGAAATAAACCGATGACGAACCGCGTTGAACGGTTCTAGGATAGTAGGTGCATTTTTCTCTTATGTGCTTGTGAGGGTGATTACCCTCACATTTAAATTCCGGCGTATCACTGTCTTTATCGAGTTTTTCAAATTCACCTTTGCCAAAAGCATCTTTTAGTGTTGTCGTTGCGCCACACGAACAGGAGATACTTAACCCTTCCAATCCTTCGGTACCCGATGCTCCGGTCTTAAATTTCAAAGACGGAGTAGCGCAAACGCGTCTTTTACTCTGCTTATGTACCCACTTTACCCAAGGAAAATCGTTAATGTGTCCACATTCGCACACAGTCACAATACGGGCAACAACTAAATCCTGATGGCAATCCAAACATTGTATATGCTTCACCATATGCTCATCGAATTCGCGGGTTCTTTGCGATGCTTTTTTCTTGTACTTGGAAACCCATTGTGCTATCGGCTGAAATTTTCTGCACTTTGGGCAAAAGTACCATTCGGGAAAACGTGCGTAGGATATATCGGTAGGCGTGGCAAAATAGTCTACACCAAGAGCTTTCGCGAAACGCTCATCGAAAATTCTTGTTGATCCGCTCCAATATTCAGGTGCGGCAGTTATGAGCGTCTGGTCGGGAAAATCAACCATTGCACCTACTCCGTACTGTAAAACTGCCTGCACCGCTCTGACGGAATGTGTTACGCGGTTGAGTTCCACTTTTTCTCTGATTTGCTCATCCATTAGTCTTGTCCTCCCAAATCACGATTCTTCCTCTGACCTGCGAGTCAACGTTTCGCATTGAGATTAAAGTTTCGGTGGCGTAATCCTGCTCTGCGGAATTATATGGCCTGAGCAGACGTCTTTCTCCGGCGTAAGGAGGCTTAACCATATATTTACGCCCGAAATAAAACGGAATAACCGTCTTCCCGGTTTCGTTACACTCCTGAACTGTTTTCTGCCACTCGTCAAAAAACGCGTCTATCTCAACTTTGACATCATCAATATCATCTTTCAATCTATTGTCGGCGCGGATATTTATATCCCGAATGCGTTCAATTATAAATGTTTTAATCGCATCTATATCATCGGCAAAATATTCTCTGTCAAAGTTCGCCGCGTCTTTATCTTCTTTCAATCCTGTCCGTTGTCTGAGCATTGCGGTAAGAACGGCGTGTAACGCTCTTTCACGTGCGGGTTTTGAAAACGGCGTTGCTCCCGTAGGTTCAACAAACCGATAAAACGATTCGTGGTATGCTCTGAAACGCTCGTAATGTGAGCGGTCGCGGCTTTTTGTCGCATCATATTGTACAAAAGCAACGCCGGGAAACGAACGTCCGATGCGGCTTGACGCTTGAATGTACTCACTTGTCAGTTTCGGCTGCCCTACCATAAGCATAACATTCAGCCGAGCAACATCAATTCCGACGGAAATCATATTTGTCGCCAAGAGTACGTTGGAAGCGTATCGCTTGTCATTGATGTTTTCGCGGGAATACTCCAATTTTTCCAACTTATCAAGTGTCTCGTTTAACTCGGTGGTAGTGACACGGCTTGTCAGTTCATCTGCCCCAACTATCAACCGTCGCGATGTGAACATTCTATTTGCGGTTCTAACAATGAAATCTTTAACGTCATCGTCAACCAATGTTGACGCTTTACCTAGGTCTTTTAAGCTATTGAAGTATACTGTGAGCGTCCAAAGCTTATCTTTTACTTCATCCGATAAAGACATTGTATTCGCCTTCTGTAACAACGCAGCCATTGCTCTGATTTCTGTCATTGCTTTTGTTTTTCCCGATGGCATTATCCCTACATACCTACGACCAAACACTCCGCGCTCATAATCAACTGTTGCTTCACGCGCAAAAAATGAATCTTCGGCATTTAGCCCGGGCGAAGGAAATTGCACCACTTCACGATTGTAGAGTACGGAGCATTGCTCCTTTGCCCTACGAATCGTAGCGGTGGACGCGATTATTTTCGGTTTGACTCCTTTTTGTCCGCAGATAGCATCAACGGCGGTTTCATACAATCCGACCATTGTTCCGAGCGCGCCGGAAATCAGATGGAGTTCGTCTTGTATTATCAGTTCTGGCGCGCGGTTATTTGTCCCCGCAGCGAAGAACGCACCGATTCTCCCATCCCACGGTAGCATAGCAAATTTATCAACCGTTCCGAAAAGCAAAGTCGGTGGATTGCGGTAAAGTTCTTCGTCAATAATTTGAATAGGAAGCCGCGATGTAAAATCACAGTCCTCTTGTGGACAGAACATATAGAAATACTTATCGCGCATTGCATAGCCCCATTTGCCGATAAGAGTTTTATCTTTGTCATCTTTAACAAGTTTTGTCCCACACCAAGGACATTTCAATACTTGAAATTTGTTGTGCCTGTCTTTTTCATTCCTTACATAATAATGCTCACGGACATTCAAGAGCTTTTCAAGATGATATTTTGCATCCTCATTTCGGTTCGGTATATGCGTTCCTCCGATCCACAAACCTATTGTAATCGGTTCTTTTCCTAACGGATAATCGGGATAGGTATGCTGCTTTGCTTCACAATCTTTACGAATAAACTCGCAAGCACATATTAACGTAGCTGCGCGGGTAAATTGTTGAGCGGCAAGCAAACGGAGTGTATATCGCATTATTACAGATGTTCCACCGGATTCGGCAAGGTGAGTTAGTCGGCGATAAAATATTGTAAATGCAGTCAAGCCGAGATAAGCCTCCGTTTTGCCGCCTCCGGTCGGAAACCAAATTAAGTCTACAATGTCGCGTTCCGGCGATTCATCGTCTGTAATAGAGTTTATATCCATAAGCAGGAAAGCTACCTGGAACGGTCGCCAATGACAATTGTCGTCAGAGATTTCCCTATAATTCATATAACGCAACAACTCTGATATTTGTTCGTCACCGGGATATCTGTCAATATTTGAGGTGTCGGATTGCAGTTTTAGGTGGATCCTTTGCATAAACATCGCTCTGTTCGCGAGCGTAAATGCCGAGTACGCGTCGGAGTTATTACTCAATGTTTCAACACCCGCATACATTCTTTTGTAAGCGCGCTTACATTCTGATATATTTTTTGATGCTGCCGATTTATAACGAATATCAAGCGCAGAAGCGGTTGTCTCCAAAGTGTCAACCCAAGATTTGTAAAGGTCAACAATATTCTTCAGCGATAGCAACTTTTCGGATTTCGATACGTCGTTTAAGTCAGACAGGTACTTCATAGACAGGTCTTTTGCGGTAACTGTGTCATTTTTCGGCAAGTCAAAACTCATCGGCGGAACTTCGGCTTGCGGAAAGAACTCGCTCCAAATGCCGCCCTTTCCTGCTGTGTCGATGTTCCAATCAACAGAAACGCCAAGCCCTGTACCATACATCTTTTTTTTGCGGTACAACAGTTCAAGGGAACGCTCTTCTTCGTCCATTTCAGCAATGTCAGAATCGTGGTCAGTTTCATAGAAAATAAAGTCATTATTTTCTGATGAAATTTCAATTTTCGGCTGAAAAATACAATGATGCGCTTTCGCGGGAGTTTCGGCAAAATCATTTACCAACATAATGGTCAGAGACCGCACCTCGTCAGAGATTTTTGTTCTGAGCGCGGTTACTTTTGCAGTTGTTCCGTCGATTTTTTTATTGTTGTCAATATAATCCCCTTGAGAAAAATCAAGTATACAATCAGCCGTATGTGGTTCTCGAATATAGCCGTTCCTGCAAAAATCAACAAAACGATACGCGATTTGTCTTATGGCGGCAAACTCATTTTCCGGTATGATACCTTTTTCAAGGATTTCTTTGATTTCCTTTGCGGTTATAGGAGAAGTAAGCCGCATCACTTTATGTTTTTTGTCATAGCCCATTTTATGCACCAGCGCTGATGGCACGGAATAATTGTCTGGGTCATCGGGTGTAAAAGGTATTATGCAATCCGGCACTTTCGCGTTTCTGTAAGTCGCAAACACAACCTTGCAACGCACCACATCTACGGTTCCTTTGACGGTAAATGTTATCCCCATTGAGGACGGCATATACTGAGCGGACAATCCGATTTCTTCGTCCAAATTTTCCTCGGCGGTTTCGTCAAATTCACGCTCGCGTTTTTGTGTGGGTTTGTTGGCAGACGCATCGTCTGTCTGCGGAGAAACATCATCAATATCTTCGGTTTCGTCATTTTCGCTTTCGTCAGCATTTAACGGCACGGTTTCGTCACTGTCTTGGTTTACTTGATTGCCCTGCGGATAAAGTATTCCAATAGAATAACGACTTATCGGACTGCTTGAAATCAATTCATGCTCGGCATTGGGAACGGAAAACTCCGAACCCGGCCCAATCAACTCGGATTTGATTAGATTGATGTATTCTTTACGAGCACCTATCATTTGCTCTCTAATTTCGTTAGGGTTCACGCTGATACCTCCCACTCCGCTATCGGTTTATTTATTAGGTTTATCGGCACGATTGCTGGTTCGTCAAGCAGCGAAACACTTTCAAGTTCCAATATCTCCGAAAGATTCTCGACATTCTCATATACTGTTTCAAGCAAGCTCCCTTTAGGCGGCATATGACCGATTAGCTTATCCGTGATTGCCCTGCCAATGAGTTCGAGTATTTCCTTGCGTTGCCGCCTTACAACACGGCAAGCTTTGTAATAACCGTGTGTATCTTGGAGAAGACATGCGTCCTGCGTGAGTTCGGCAATTTGTTCAAGCGTTTTCTCATCACGCGGGCCCACTATATGGCTTTCTTCAATCAGCCATTGCCGCACTGTCATCTCTTGGAGTGAGCTGCCGAGTTTTTGCAAGGCTTTAGCAATCTCCCTATACGAGAGATTGTTGACATTCCCGTATTTCCGAAGCGCCTCTTTCCAGTAAACCGCCTTTTCAGTCGCTTCAAGAACATCAGATTTAAGCAACTCGTTTGCTTGCAGTTTTTCATAGATAAAATCCACCATATTTCGAGTGTAATCATCGCGTTTTGCAAATACCAATAGGTCGCCCGGAGTGAGATCATCGGTATTGCTTTCATTTACGGTACCGTTTGCAGAATCAAATATGACCGCCTTATAGTATTTTGAGAACAATATTTGTTCCCCAGTCGTAAATCGCCCGATAGAGCAAACTTCCGATATCGGAGAGTTTCCAGCAGAATCTGTTGCTTTTACCGTAAATCTCCCAATGTCGATGGTGTTGGTTTTATTGATGAATTGTTTCAAATCTATCTCATATTCTTCGAATATCGCAATCTCAGCTTCGGGCAAATTGTTATCTGACAAGCCGTCATCTACGGCATCATCATAATCAAAGATGCCCATTCTGGAATTGAGTTCTTTCTCGAAATTTCTCGCTTTACGAATTTTGGATTTGAACCAATGCGTTTCACATTCATAGAGAAAAACAATTATATCGGTTGCGGCTCTGCATTTGAGAGGGTCAAAGCGTTTCCCTGTGAAATCACCGACAACAATAATCTCGTCGTAACTTTTCGAATTATCAAACTGATTGGAGGTAACGAATGTGTAATTCGGTCTGTGTAACCCGATTTCTCTTTTAAGAATATCAATGTAATATACTTTTGGAACAATAATCGCGACTTTCCTCTGCTGGGATTGCAATAATTGTTTTAGCCTGTCATATTTCGGACAAACATCGGAATACGATTTATAGAGACGCTCTAATAGTTCGGTAATATATGCACACTGCAAATTTGTAATTCCCGATTTATCGGATAGTTCCCGTAATTCTCGTATTCGTACTGCCGGAGAGAATATTATCGCCGCTATTTGCCCGCTTTCCACAGCTTTTTCCAGCTTGCGTATTGGAAAGACCGCAGTTGCAAACAAATTCAAAAGAGAATACGCGGAAATGACGAATCGTTTTTTCAATTCTTCGTTCCAGTCCGCTCGCTTAATTATGTAGAGAGCTTCTTTTGCTTTGCGGAAATCGTCCCAAGAGCACGCACCATCAATAATTTCCATTGTGACTGCGTTATGAACAATATTTCCAACCTGTTTAGCAAGCTCATTAGTTAGTATGTTCGATGCCTGAGAAGGAAGCGAGTTTTGCAACAGAAATTTTCTGGTGCAAGCAAATAACATTGCGCTTTCTTGCGTTCTGACAAGATTTTCTGCACCATTTGAATCTATCCCTGCCGAAATGTGGGCAAACTTTAACGATTTTCTTTCAAGCAGCTCCTTTAATTCTGTGCCGCCTTTTGCCAGTGCATCAGAACTGATAATCATTAATCCCACGGCTTTATTACCGTGCTTATCAAGCACCAAATCCCGAGCGGTTGAAATCTTTCCTGTTACTTTCAAAACGGGTTCTGCTTTCGCGGGATTGTTGCCGTATTGATACTCTTCGCCGCTGTCGGTATAATATGCCGCAGGGGCAATATCAAGTAAGCCGATTTGTTTGTCCTTGGCATAAACAATATCAATGCCTTTGGCTATACGGTAAAACTCATTGCGTTCCATAACAATAACCGTAGAAACGCCCATAACGCTTGGAATTTCCGAGGATGAAACGTCAAATATGTAAGAAATAAAATCGGAACGATTATTTTTATATCTTTTTATTCCACGCCCGTCGGTTTTCTCCGATTCGCCGGAGTACGGTCTTACGCGGTGCTTATTCGCTTCATACAGAATATACCGTTTTAGTGGTCCGTTTTTACCGACCGCGTCCTGTTCCAGCGCAAAATGCAAATTTCCAAATTCGGTCGTTGTTCCAAGCCAACGATAGCGTTGGTTTTCGTAGAGAACCATATCGCCGATGTTCAATGCATCAATAATTTGTTCAGGTGTGGTAGCATCAAATAACAAACAACCCAAAGCCGCAGTGATAAGAGAAATAATCTCAAAACACACAGAACCTGTATGTAAAGCAATACTTACCGAGCGTTCTTCACCGGACAATTCAGACGCGAAAAAGTCGGCGTACTTTTTGACAAGCTGCTCTTTGGATATGAGCGAACTTTCAAAATAGATGTCGCACTTTTCGGTAAGCGCGGACAGCATTTGTTCGTTTGTCACGGCGAAATCACCTCCCGTCATTACTATTACAGAGCGTATCAAGGCATAGCCGCATAAAGCGAGCCATTTCTTCTACGGCGGGTATGGTTACTGAGTTGCCGAACTGCTTGTACCTTTGAATGTCGGGAATGCTGTCGGGGAATGAAAAACCATCCTCTCCGTTTTCGTTCATAAAGGCGTAGTTTATAAAGCCTTGCAGCTTTCCCCACTCGGTGGGAGTCATCACTCTAACTCCTTGGTCATTAAGCGGAGTTTTCTTTCCCTTGATCTTTAATCCTGCTATGCCGTCGCGAGGGTCATAAAGTAGATTGCGCTCCTTGCCTGAACCGCCTGTTGCAAGAAGCGTATTGGCAATGGGATTTTCAATATCCGGTTGGTTTACGATTCGGTATCCAAACCCATATCCCTTGCCTTCCTGACGCTCTCTGTGTTGAACTAAAGTTTCGAGATACCCCGAAGCCATATAGTATCGTGGTTCAACATCTTGCTCCATCAAATCGTTAAGATTGGCATATAATTGCCGTTCACGTTTTTTTGGCAGTTCAGACGGCAGGGAATCCAATTTGTCGGGACAAAAGCGTTCACGGTCAAATCCGATAATATATGTTCGCGGTCGATTTTGCGGAACACCAAAATTACGGGAATTTCTCACGAAATCTTTTGGATTATATTTTGAAATCCCGTTGTTCATCATCGTTACGCCGATTACTCTGTATTTCAATCGTATTTCCAGCGTGTCAATTATCTTTCGGAATGTGGCACCTTTATCGCGGGTAACGAGGTGGTCTACATTTTCTAAGAAAAACGCACACGGGCGTGTCCTCTCGATAATTTCGGCTATATGAAAAAATATCTTTCCTTTATCTTCGTTAGCGAACCCTTCGCCGAGTCCGACACGGCTGAATGTCTGGCAGGGAAAACCCGCAAGAAGTACATCATATGCAGTACTTTCGATTTTTTTCTTAAACTCTTCTGTTGTTAGATCGTTTTTGGGATTTTCTCCAAAAATATGTTCATATGTCATACAGGCGTACTTGTCAATCTCAGCTGACAACACATTTGTAAATCCTCCGGCAAGCTCAAATCCGCGTCTTATTCCACCTATTCCGGCGCAAAGGTCAACTGTCCGATATGGCGACTGCGGATATACACGTAGTGCACGTTCTATATCATCGCCGCATCCTAAAACATCACGCTTAATGCGATTGCCCCAAAAGCGTAACACCGTCCATCCGTTTGCCGTCAAGCATTCGACAACGGTTCTGTCCCGTTCCATATTCTTCTCGATTTTCGGAATCCAAAACTCGCGGTTGGTCTTAATATCAGTTGCCGTGCGTTTCCAATCGTAGCCGTGCCAAAATTCACTGTCGCAAAAAACGGCTACTTTCCGAGCTTTAAATGCAAAGTCGGGTTTCCCAAATACAGTTTTATCGTTGCGTGAATAGGTCATTAAACCGCGACGGTCAAGTTCTGTGCAGAGAGCTTTTTCAAGTTCACTATCTTTGCCGCGCACACGGCTCATATTGAAACTGATTTGCTCTTTTGTCTTTCGAGCCACAGCGTGTCACCTCGCTTGATAATGTTGTCAGTCAGCTTGCTTTACAATCCAACGCTCATTGCATTTTGCGTTCGAGTAATCCCTTTTCTTTACAGCGAGGCAATGTCCGACTTGGCATTTCGGGGTGATCTGTCAATTACAACCACGATTACATTTTGTGTTGAGTTCGGATTGTCTCTGAGAAAATTCAAAACAGCCATTTCAGTTAAGGTGCAATTTATTGTGCAATTATTGCCTTTTAACAGTTCTCGCGTCAAAAGAATATTCATCATCAAGCGGTACAATAATCCGGAACACATCGCCGCCAATTAACTCAGGATCTTTGTTTGAATAGTAACGATCATATTTATACAGATTTCTTACATCAAAACCGAGTTTGTCTGCATATTCAATGTTGTGAAAGGATTCGGCAATAATTGGATTCTTCAGATTCAGTTGAAAATTTTCCGGTGTAATAGCGCCATCTTTATCAGCCCGATTAGCATTTTCGGTAAAAATCTGGTCACATTCGGTGATAAATTTTGCGGTAACCGAACTTGTAAATTCACGACGCATCAAAGTATCTGCAAGTATCTTGTGCAAAATCTTGCTGCAAAGATTATAGTTGTCTGCTGCCTTTTTTCAGTTTTCTGTTTTCAGCCAGCCTGCATTCTACCGAAACCATTTTCGCAGCGCGTCCAAACCACTGAAACGGATAGACACATCAGCCGCTGCTTGGGTTTTGGGTTTTGCGTGAAACGCCACGCCAATATCAGCCGCTTGGATCATTGGAATATCATTGGCACCATCGCCCACAGCCAAAACCACACGCTGACTTAAATGCCATTTTTCTCGGTGTTCAACCAGTAAATCGGCTTTGGTTTGTGCGTCAATTAATCGTCCGCTCAATTCGCCGCTTAATACGCGGTTTTCAATCACCAATTGGTTGGCGTAAGCCGCGTCCAAATTCAAACTTTTGCGCAATCGTTCCGTGAAATAAGTGAATCCGCCGGATACCAGCATAAATTTCACGTGATGTTTTTTGCATTCGTCCAATAAATAAACCGCACCTGCGGTGAGTTGCAACACGGAATCGTAAACGGTTTGCAGTGTTTCTTCAGGTAGCCCTTTTAAGAGGGAAACGCGTTCTTTTAAAGATTGTGCAAAATCCAATTCGCCGCGCATGGAGCGTTCGGTAATCGCCGCCACTTGCGCTTTTAAACCGACACCTGCGGCGATTTCGTCCACACACTCAATGGTAATCAACGTGGAATCCATATCGCTCAAGATTAAGCCGATGTCGGCAAAGGCATAATCAGGCAATATTCCAAAATCAATTTCCTGTGCCAAAAGGGCTGCCTGAATGGTTTCAGGCAGCCTGAAATCGGTGGCAACGGGCAGGCGCAATACGGTGTTGTCAAAAGCAAAAACGGGTTTTTCGGATAAGCGGTTTACGGCACTCAAATCACATTGAGCCAAGCGCGGGTGCTGTAACACCAAAACAGAGGCGGATTTTGAAGATTTCATTTTTTCGTGTCAAAAAAATACGCAGTATATAGTGATTTTCGTGAAAATGCTGACAAACTCGGCGATTTTCAGTGTTAAAATCAAAACCATTTTTGATTGATTTATCTGATGCAGGAATTTTCATGAACCACGCTTTTCCTTTAGTTGAAACCATAGTCGGCGGCTTGTTTTTTGCCTTTATTCTGGGTTTTTTGGCACAAAAATTAAAAATGCCGCCGCTTGTGGGTTATCTGCTGGCAGGCATTGTTGTTGGTCCGTACACCGCCGGATTTACCGCCGATGCGAAATTGTCGCAGGAATTGGCGGAATTGGGGGTGATTCTGCTGATGTTCGGCGTGGGGTTGCATTTTTCCATTCGTGATTTATTGTCGGTGAAGCGCGTTGCTGTTCCGGGTGCGGTGATACAAATCGGCTTTGCCACGCTGCTGGGTTTGGGGCTGGGTTTGCTTGTCGGCTGGCACTGGGGTGCGGGGCTGGTGTTTGGTTTGGCGTTGTCATGCGCGTCAACAGTGGTGCTGATTGCCGCGCTCGACCGCTGGCATTTAAAAGATTCTTCGCGCGGACGCATTGCCACCGGCTGGCTGATTGTTGAAGACATTGCGATGGTGTTTGTGTTGGTTTTGATACCTGCTATGGCGGAAGTATTGTCGGGCAAAGGCACGGTATCCGGGCAGGAGCTGTTGTATCTTGTCGGTGAAACCACGCTGAAAATCGTGGCTTTTGTGGCAGTGATGCTGCTGATTGGGCGGCGGGTGATTCCGTGGTCGCTTAAAAAAGTGGTGCGCACAGGCAGCCCTGAATTGTTTCGCTTGGGTGTGGTGGCGATTGCGCTGGGCTGTGCGTTGCTTGCCAATTATTTGTTTCACGTGTCTTTCGCGCTGGGTGCATTTTTTGCCGGTATGATTTTGAGTGAAACCGAAATGAATCACACTGCCGAAGAAGAAAGCACGGGTTTGCGCGATTTTTTCACTGTGTTGTTTTTTGTGTCGGTGGGCATGTTGTTTGACCCCGGTATTATTGTGCGTGAACCCTTATTGCTGCTGGCAACGGTGTTGATTATTGTGGTGGGTAAAAGTGCGGCGGCTTTTTTTATTGTGAAGTGGCTGGGCTACCCGAAAAACACTGCGCTTACCATCGCCGTTTCGCTGGCGCAAATTGGTGAATTTTCATTCATGATTGCCAGTTTGGGTTTGGTTTATCAAATTTTGCCGCCCTTGGCCAGTGATGTGATTTTGGGCAGCGCGCTGATTACCATTATTCTCAATCCGTTTTTGTTTATGTGGTTAAACCACCTCCGTCAACAGCAAACCGCACAAACACCCGCGCAAACAACATCAAAAAGCGAAGACGGCGAAATTTTGCTCAGTGGCAAACCGCACGCCAAAATGGCTGCGCCGATTAAACCTGTGTCAATTTTATTCCAAGACGAAGACATGGTGATTGCACCGCCGGTGAGCGGTCATGCCGTTATGGTGGGCTACGGCTCGGTGGCGCGGTTGGTGCTGGCGCATTTGCAAAATGTCGGTGAAACCGTGTATGTACAGGAAAGCCGCTTGGACGTGGCAACTGAATTGCGCGCCCGCCAAATTCCCGTGGCATACGGCAACGCGTTGTCTGAAGGCATGTTGGGTGCGGTGTACATCGAAGAAGCCAAATATTTAATCATCACGATTCGCAACCATGCCGAAGCAGTGGCGATTGTTCAGGAAGCCTTAAAACTGAATCCGCAGTTAGCCATCATTGTATTCAGCTCCGATGCCGAAGAAAACATCGCGCTGAACGAAGCCGGTGCAACGTATATTGTGGACACCAAATTCATTTTGGCAGAAGAAATCATTCGTTTGTTTGACCGAATCGCGGCAAAAGAAAAACCATCGGTGCAAACAGATGAAAGGCTGCCTGAAACATTGCTTGAGACGCTGCTTGAAACGCCGCCTGAAACGCAAAAAACAGCCGAAATATAAGGGATTACGGCAAAAACCATAACGGCGTAAGGCATATTTCAGCGTTTTTCTGCTATATGCCTTTTATAAAGATACCAACGGCAGCATTGTCAGGAGGTTATGTGAGTACTTTTATCAACGACAACAGCGTTTTTTCCTTGCTCTATCAACACTATACTCAAGTGCCGCATTGCGTGGCAATCGGCATTCGTGCGGAGGGCGCAGATTGCGGCAAGCCGGTGATGAGTGTGCCTTGGCGCAGCGAATTGGTGGGCAACGCCGAAAGTCAAACGATACACGGCGGCATAATCACTTCCTTGGTGGACGTGGTTTCTGCCTGTGCCGTGGCAGCAAAACTGACTGATTTTGAAGTGATTGCCACCTTAGACATGCGCATTGATTATATGCACCCCGCCACTTCAGGCGACCGCGTTTATGCCAAAGCAGAGTGTTACCGCTTGGCAGGACAAGTGGCATTCGTGCGCGCCCATTGTTATCAGCACGATGAAAACGACCCCATCGCGCTGGGGACTGCCGCATTTATGCGCACACCGTTTGCTGATGCAGCAGAAAAACAGCAATTTGAAAGCTACCTGAAACAGCATTACGGCAAAGGAGAATTGGCATGACCACGGCATTTACATCAAACCCTGCACTCACTGAAAACGCCCGCCGCATCATGCCGTATGCCGCTTTTATCGGCTTGGAAGCGGGTTACGGCGAGCGCGATCAGTTATTGTTTTCCCTGCCGTTTATCGAACAAAACATCGGCAATATTTTTCTGCCCGCACTTTACGGCGGCTTAATCGGCGGCTTTTTGGAAAGTGCTTCTTGCTTATTTTTGTATCACAGCGCGAATTTATCGCAACTGCCGAAAATGGTGGATTTTTCGCTGGACTATTTGCGCAGCGGCAAACCCGAAACCTGTTACGCCTGTTGTGTACTCACTCGGCAAGGTCATCGCATTGCCAATGTTGCCGCCGAAGTGTGGCAAAGCGATTCTGCCAAACCCATTGCCACCGCGCGCACCCATTTCCAGATGCCGCAGACATAGGTTTGGCGGGCGGCGGATAAGACGCAAACACACTTTACAGGCTGCCTGAAAACAAACCATCGCCGCGATGAACCCCGTACAGACAGTGCGGCAACCCGTATCTCAAAGCCATTCCGAACAGATAGATTGCTTGCCGTTTTGCCGTGATGTATCTGTTGGATTTTGTGCATCATTGTTAAAATAATGTTGGTTATTTTTTCCGCAAACCCAATAAATCATGTTTTAATTCGGTGAAATCCAATCAAATATTACTGCCATGAATGCTCACTCCGCCCGAACACCCATAATCCACTCACTTTTGGATACCGATTTATACAAATTCACCATGTTGCAAGTGGTTTTGCACCAATTTCCGCAAGCATACGGCGTGTATGAATTTCGTTGCCGCAACAACGACGAAACGGTGTATCCCTTAGCCGAAATCCAAGAAGAATTGGAATGGGAATTGGATCAATTGTGCCAAATTCAATTTACTGAAGACGAATTGGCTTATTTGCGCGGATTGCGTTTTATTAAAAGCGATTTTGTTGATTATTTGGAACTTTTCCAACTCAAACGCCGTTTTATTCGCGTCAGCACCGACGAACAGCGGCGGCTGAATATCCGCGTGGAAGGTCCCATTCTCCAAGCGATGTTTTTTGAGATTTTCACGCTGGCGATTGTTAATGAGCTGTATTTCCGCCGTTTGGAAACGCCTGAAGTGCTGGCGGAGGGTGAACGCCGTTTGCAGGCGAAAGCCGAATTGCTGCGCCGTTATGCCGCCGAAAATCATTCAGACGAATCGCCGTTTTTAATTTCCGACTTTGGCACTCGCCGCCGTTATCGCTTGTCGTGGCAGGAACACGTTATCCGCACACTGTATGATGCCGCGCCCGATATTTTTCGCGGCACCAGCAACGTGTATTTGGCGAAAAAACTGAACATCACCCCAATAGGGACAATGGCGCACGAATTCATGCAAGCGTTTCAGGCTTTGGATGTGCGCTTGCGTGATTTCCAAAAAGCCGCGCTGGAGGCGTGGGTGCATGAATACCGCGGCGACTTGGGCATTGCGCTTACCGACGTTGTTGGCATGGACGCATTCTTGCGTGATTTTGATCTTTATTTCGCCAAACTCTTTGACGGCTTGCGCCACGACAGCGGCGACCCGTATGTTTGGGGCGACAAAGCATACGCGCATTATCGGAAACTCAAAATTGATTCACGCACCAAAATGCTCACGTTCAGCGACGGCTTGAATATCGAGCGGGCGTGGGATTTGTATCAGTATTTTAAAAACCGTTTTAAAACCAGCTTCGGTATTGGTACTAATTTAACCAACGACATGGGCATTGTGCCTTTGAATATCGTATTGAAACTGGTGGCGTGCAACGGGCAATCGGTGGCAAAAATCTCCGATACACCCGGGAAAACCATGTCTGACAACAGCACATTCTTGGCATATCTGCGTCAAGTGTTCAGCGTTTCCGAATAGGTTGCCTGAAAGCATCAATACAGGGATACAGGCAGCCATTACGGACAATAGAGTAACGGTTTTGGGGTATGGCGGCGAGATTAAGTAAGGCACTTAAAGGCCTTAGAACCCATGTTCAAAAAAATTCTTAATAGAATCAAATGGTGTATAATTGGCAGATAAATTAAGACAGTAGGTAATCCTTTATGTACCCGAGCGATTTGACAGA
>NZ_JQKE01000040.1 GCF_000745895.1 Stenoxybacter acetivorans DSM 19021
CACCGGGATAAGTTTTATTGTACCGCTGCGCCTGCGCTTTGAGCTTGTCTTGAATGGCTTTTTCTACTTTTGCCAAACGCTTCATGCCGTAACGAACTTGTTTGAAGCGGCGGTTAGTGCTGTTTTTAGGCACGAATACCTGTAACCGCGCTTCTTTCAAGACTTTATAGATGGTGGGTCTGCTGACGCAATAGGTAGCCGCCAAATCAGAAACGCGGACATTTTCTTCTGTATAAAGCCGCCAAATTTCTTGACGCTGATAGGGCAGTAAACGGGTTCTTTTATGAATATTCATTACAGTATTTTCCTATAAATACTGTAAACAACGCTAGGAATTCTTACAGATAACATCTATTCAAACAGATTGCTACAATACACCTTATGCAGACCGTTTCATTAAATCAACTTACCGACTCGTTGTATTCTCTAAAAATATTTAGAAATAAATATATACAACATAGATTTATTTAAATAAAATTGCCGAACATCCAGATTTTGTAAAGAAAGTGTAGCTATGCAAACCAAATCAACTGAAAAAACCGCCATTGCCTTGGCTGTTGTCGCTGTTTTACTGTCCGCTTGCGGTGGTGGCGGCGGCGGTTCTGGGGTGGGTCCGGGTGTCGATGTCGATGGCGGTTTGGCACCGCCAAGCAGCACGCTGAAACCGCCTTGTATGACACCGGGTTGCTTTGGCGGCGGCGGTGATAATGGTGGTGGTGGCGATAACGGCGGCGGCACAACACCCCCTGCCAAAGATCAAACTTATACAGAAAAATCCGCCGAAGACAGAAAAAATACGCATGGCAAAGGCGCAACAGTCATTGTTGCCGATACCGGTATTGACAAAAACAACTCTGCTTTAAAAGGCGGAGATATTGACGATACCTTGGGTACTGTTCGCACATATGAGGGCGGTGAATATTTTGTACAAGAAAAAATGCAAGATACCGACAAGAGTAAACCCGCAGGACACGGCACGCAAATGACCATAGTGATTGCCAGCAATGCCCCGCAAGCGCATTTTGATGCCGTTCTCGCCGTACCCGGTAACAGCAATGTCGGTATGGTAACCATTAGTGATGCTTGGTATGCCACTTGGCATATGCGTGATGAAAAACCAACGATTATCAACAACTCATGGGGCAGTGTTGATAATGACGGTAATGCCGGTGAATATTTGGGTTATTCAGATTTTTTAAGAGATATTATTATCAACGGCAATAATAAAGACCATAAAACCGAAGATCCTTATGAAGGTGCGCTGTATGTTGCGGCTGCCGGTAATGACGGTGGTAAAAATCCTGTTGACAGCTCTTTAATCCCGCAAATTGATCCCGATTTAGAACCGGGTTTTCTGGTTGTTGCCGCTGTTGATGCCACAAATAAAATCACTGATTTTTCAAATCGTTGCGGCATTGCTAAAAATTACTGTATTGCGGCACCCGGTGTGTTTAAAATGCCCGGCGGCTATGTTGCCGGCGGTACTTCACACGCTGCCGCCTATGTCTCCGGCGTTGCTGCGCTGGTTAAATCACGCTACGACTGGATGACCAATACCAATTTGCAAGATGTTCTCATCACCACTGCCACTGATGCAGGCGCTAAAGGCGTTGATGCGGTTTACGGTTCGGGTATTGTGAATAAAGACAAAGCATTGGGCGGCTATGGTCGATTCGATGAGAAAGATACGCGGTTGAAAGTAGAAGGTGCTAAAAGTGAGTACTACTTCGACAACAACATCAGCGGCAAAGGCGGCATGCTCAAAACAGGCAGCGGTACATTGGTGCTGAACGGCAATAATACTTATACAGGCTGGAATCAAGTTTTAGCGGGTGGCTTGGTACTCAACGGTACCAACAAGGCCTTAACCATTGTCGGCATTAGCGGCATTAAAGATTTAGCAACAGATGTTGGAGAAATGGTCACAGAAGCAACTACCTTAACGGTCGGCGATAAAAAAGGCATTACCTCCGGTTCTATCCTTATGGGTGATAACGCTACACTTAATGCAGAAAGCCAATATGACTTCACGATTAACGGTAATCTAACCACCTCAGGCGAAATCAACAAAGCCATTGGTTCAAAAATTGTGGTAACTGGTACAGCCCGCTTCCTTCCTGACAAAGATTTGATTGCTTCACAATTTAACATTACCGGCGTTGCAAAAGGCTATGTAACCAAAGACGGCAAAACAGAGGTATTACTGGAGGCGGGTAAACTAATCGGCACGGTGGACATCCATACTGAACCGGTTGGCGATTTGGTTATTATTGACAACAAAGTATCCAATAATCAAATCACTGCTACCATTTCGCGTGCAAAAGCCACAGTTGCAGCCGCAAACTACAGCGCATTTGACGGCAAGAATGAAACCGCTGCCGCACTGGATAAGGTGTTTGACCGCTACGATGCCATTATTGAAAACGGCAGTGAATTAACTGCCAATCAAGCGGCGTTTGCAGACAGCATGTTGTATGCCCAAAACCTGAACAAGGCTTTGTTTGGTATCAATGATGTGCCGCTGAAAAACGCATTGGAAAATTTATCCGTTGCCGAAGCCAAGCAAAATGCACAATTTGTTGCCGATGCACAACAACATCAAGACGGCATGTGGATTAACTATCAACACAGCCAAGCGCGCTTGAAACTGGACGGCTTAAAAGGCAGATGGCTTGATAACGGCTTTACCTTGGGCGGTGCCAAAACATTGGGCAATCAGCAGACTCTTGCCGCCGCCATCACTTCCAAACAAGCAAACTGGAGTGAAGAATTAGACGGCGCGGCACAATCAGTCAATACTGACGGCATCGGTTTGGATTTGGCATATATCTATCAATTGGACAACGGCTATCGTTTATACGGACAGGCAGGCTATAACTGGCTGAAAAACAAAAATGGCCTCAATAAGGAAAATATGCATCAATATTCAGTTGGTATTGGTGCAAATAAAGATTTTTCTTTGAATGACCAATGGACTTTAACGCCGAATATTGCTTTGCAATACCTGCATGGTAAACAAAACCATTTTGCTTTAGACAACACAGGCACTGCGGTAAACGACTTCAGCACTCGCCAAACCATGTTTCTATTGGGTCTGACTGCACGCTATGCTTACAACAGCCGCTGGTCTTTCTTCGGCAGCTTGAATCTGGAACAAGACTTGAGCAACAACAGCCGCTACACTCATGTATTCGGCAGTGATGTCGGTTTCAGCAAACAAGACAGCAACATCGGCAAAACCCGTGCGGATATTGGCTTGGGCGCATCGTACAATGTTACTGATAAACTGAATATCAGCGTGTCAGGCAACCATACGCAAGGGAAACATTGGAATGACAACCGCGCGAATGTAACGGTGGGCTATCGGTTTTAAGAATGAATATTTTGAGGGGTGCACATAAAAAAACCTTGTGCGCACCTCAAATAAACCAATCCTTAGAATCCAATTTACGCCAATATCAAGCAAAGAAACAGGGCTGAATTCTGCATCATGCAGCGTTCAGCCCGCTTCGTTTCCACAATCATTTGAAACAATTACAGCTAAATAACTGTATTTTTCATTATTCAAAGCAGGTTGTAATCGTAATAAATTTTTTTAAAAATATAATGTTACATATTCGGCTATATTTATGCTTTCAGGCAGCCTGAAAGTATGCAGAAAGCAGCGGTTTATCTGAATGGCTTGCAAACAAGATACGGCAATCCGTTTTTATCAACCGCAGATTCAAACAGCAGATTGCCGCTTATT
This sequence comes from Stenoxybacter acetivorans DSM 19021, assembly GCF_000745895.1. Lineage (GTDB taxonomy): Bacteria > Pseudomonadota > Gammaproteobacteria > Burkholderiales > Neisseriaceae > Stenoxybacter > Stenoxybacter acetivorans. The sequence continues at coordinate 3,749 of NZ_JQKE01000040.1, forward strand.
TTTTTATAATAACGGGGTTAATTGTTGCAAACGCAACACATAGCCAAACTGCTTTTTTCATCACGCAGCAATCCGAAAAATCAAGCCCTGTACGGTAGAAACCGAATTGCCGCGCTTCGCTCACAATGACTGATATTTTTAATTTCAAGCCAATGTTATGAAAAACTGTACCTATATACAAAAAATGGTTGCTTAACTGTATTTTTATGAACCATCACCCAAAATACATGTTTTAAATCAAAATAATTTGATTTAAAATAACACAGCGTAACAAAATATATCAGAAAATAATTGAACAACGTCATGCCAAAAAGGAACACAACATGCCAGTAAAGCCCAATGAACAAGTGGTGCAGCTTTATCAAGAAAGCAAACGCATTCACCCGAAAATGGCGAAAGGGAAATTTGCCAATTGGCGGATTCTGGTCATTTTGGCGACACAATTTGTGTTTTATATTGTGCCATGGATCAACTGGAATGGCAGACAAGCCATTTTGTTTGATATACCGGGGCGTCATTTTTATCTCTTTGGTTTAACTTTAGTCCCTGCTGATTTGATTTACCTCACCGGTTTGCTGCTGCTCAGTGCTTTCGGTTTATTCTGGTGGACAACCATTGCCGGACGGCTCTGGTGCGGCTATGCCTGTCCGCAAACGGTTTACACTGAAATCATGTTGTGGATTGATCATTTAGTGGAAGGTGACCGCAATAAGCGCCTGAAACTGGATAAATCACCGTGGAATGCCACCAAAATTCGCATCAAGCTCACCAAGTATCTATTGATTTTCGTGGTGTGTGCATGGACAGGCATCAGTTTTGCAGGCTGGTTCACTCCTATTCGCCAGCTTGTACCGAATTTATTCCATTTCCATGTTTCCGGTGCGGTTTTGTTTGCCATTGCTTTTTATGGTTTTGTTACATTCTTTATGGGACACATCATGCGAGAGCAAGTATGTAAATACATGTGCCCGTATGCACGTTTTCAAAGCGCAATGTTCGATGAAGACACCCTGATTATTTCCTATGATACTGAACGCGGTGAGCCGCGCGGCATTCACAAGAAAAATTTAACGGCAGAGCAATTGGCAAGTATGGGCGATTGCGTGGATTGCACATTGTGTGTACAAGTTTGCCCTGTCGGCATTGATATTCGCAATGGCTTACAATATGAATGTATCGGTTGTGCGGCTTGTATTGATGCTTGTGATGAAGTTATGGACAAAACCGGTTTTCCGCGCGGGCTGATTCGTTATACTACTGAAGCGGCACTGGAGAAAAAATACCCCGAAAGCCACATCAAAAACCGCTTATTGCGCCCGCGGGTGCTTGGCTATGGTGCGGTATTGCTGGTGGTGTTTTCAGTATTGGTAACCAGTTTAGTTACCCGAAATACTTTGCGTGTGGACATCATTAAAGACCGAGGCGTAATGGTGCGTGAAAACAAAGAAGGAATGTTGGAAAACCTGTATAATCTGCGGATTATCAGTGCCAGTGACGATACTCAAATATTGCAGCCAGCAGTGAGCGGGTTTGAAACCATCAAACTCACGGGTGTACCCGAAAACGGCATCGTAGTGCCGGCGGGGGTTACCATGACCGTTCCTGTTCAGGTAGCCACCTACCCCGAATATGCCGACAAAGGCAGCCACCCGATTGAATTTACTTTCAACTATTGGAAAAAAGGCGAAGAGACGGAAAAAGTGCGCAGTATTACTGAGAAAGCGTCGTTTATCGGAGAGTAAAAAACGTGCGTTCCCTTTCTTCAACAAAAAAAACAACGCGGCCTTGGTATAAAGAACCGTGGCCGTGGTTGTTGATGGCGGGTCCTGCCATTGTGGTGGTGGCCGGCTTTATTACCTTTTATATTGCCAATACCCGAGGTGATTCTTTGGTTACCGACGATTATTACAAAGAAGGCAAAAATATTGGCTTACAGCTTCAGCGTGATGAAGCGGCGGTATCGCGCAATATTGAAGCGCAAATTCTAATCAACCCCGACAACAACCAAGCCAAAGTGTTCATCAGCGGTAAATTCGATCCGGCAGAATCAATTAACTTGCTGTGGGTACATCCCACACGCAAAGAGTGGGATCAAAGTGTTGTTCTGAAACGTGATGAAACCATGCCGCTCTCAGGCGATAAAGCGGTTTACACGGCTGACTTTAAAACATTGCCAAACAGCAACCATTGGTATGTTCGTTTGGAAGATGCAAAAGCACAATGGCGTGTACAGGCACAATGGCTGCCAAGCCAAGGCAGCAGCTTAAATTTATCACCCATGCACCAAGCATTGATACCACAACAGCAAAGTGCTTCAGACAGTCAACCGCTGCGCTGATTGCATCAAATCACTTTCTTGGGCAATATTAAAAAAAGCGACAAAATCGTCGCTTTTTTCTGTTTGTATATCTTTGTACACCGATGAAACAGCACTGAACTGATTACGCCAAAATATGCCCAACAAATTTTGCTAAATTATCCATAATTGCACCGCCGCGCCGAAAGCCCAGACCACAAGCCTCATAGGCAAAGAATACACCTGCTTGGTAGCATCTGCCTTGAGAATCAGTGGGCAATTGTGCATAGGCTTGATAGATGTTATTAAAATGAGCATAGTCCCCGTTTTGTTCGGCAATGGTTTTACCTTGTGCGTCCAAAAGACGAACATTGCCGCCTTCTCTGCCAAAAAACGGTTTAACGGCTTGGGCTTGGCGCGGTAATGGGGTGAAGCGGGTTTCCAACAGCAAAGGGTGATGCGGATATAAATCCCACAAAATTTTCATAATGGCTTTGCTTTGAAACAGCAAAGTATAGGCAGGATTGGCGATGATGCCTGCTTGGTTGTTGCTGATGTTGGTGAGAATTTGCGCCAATTGCGGTTCATCAAGCCCAATATACTCCCACGGAATCAGCTTAAACCAATATCCGAATACTTCTTCACCCTTAAAGAAGCCATCGGTTTCGCTGAATTCGACTTCGTCCGCATAAGCGAAATCGGTATGAAAACCGGCTTCCGAGGCGGCATTGCGCAAAAAGTGTACCGTCAAATCATCTTCGGGGCTGCCTGCAATACTGCTGAACAAAATATTTTGTGCCGGAGAATTGTTATTAACAGGCAAATAATCGGCTGCGGTATTGTTTATGTGTGCCGGCAATACCAAACGTTTGGGCGACAGCAAACGTTTAAAATTTTCTTTCAGTGCCTCATACACATTGTTGAATTGTGATTCTTCATTCAATTGATTGTATTTAAGCATTGCCCATTGAATCAACGAAGTTTCTATCAAGCCTGTGGGGGTATCTGCATTAAATTCCAACAGCTTAATCGGCTTATTGTCAATGCCGCCTGCAAAATCAAAACGGCCGTATAAATGCCAGTCATCGCGATCCCAGCTGGTTTTAACAGCATCAATTAAGTTTGAGGGAATGCCCAGCTCTGCATACAAATTATGCGAAATGACATATTCGGCAGCGGCAATAAACATATCATACAGCTCATTGGCAGCGGCGTAATAAGCATCAGCTTCGCGCTGGTTGACGTGTACCAAATCGGCGGCGAAATAATCGGTGCCGTCAAAATCGGTGTGCCAATCTAAGCCCAAACTTTCCAAATAGGCATGGGTAAGCGGCTGAATGCTTTGCAAAGAAATACTCATGATGTCTCTTTCGCTTTATCCGCCAAAAGCACTGCTGCTGCCGCTGCTTTTTGAACCGCCGCCAAAAAAGCTGCCTGATTTTTTGGCAGCAGTACCGCCCACAGCACCGGGGCGGATGTTGGCATTTTTAAAATTGTTTACCGAACGGCTGTAGGCAGAAGGTGATGAATAACCTCGGCTGCGGGCTTGCTGATAATTGGGATTATTAAAAAGTTTGCTGCCAATCCAGCTGCCGATAATCGCACCGGCAGCACTGCTTAAAATCACCTCACCCAAAGATAAGCCGCCTGCCTCTTTGGCGGTGGGATTGGTGAGCGGTGAAGTATTGTTTTCAATCGATTGATTGGCTTCTGCCAGCAAGGCTTGAATTTTTTCTTCTGACAAAATTTCTTCACTGCCATCGGGTTTACGCAGCACAATGCGTGTACCGGCACTGCTGGGGTATTCTTCCAGAATATGGTATTGGCCTTTGCTGTCTTCTTCAATCACCACAAAAGCCCCCTTATTCACAGCGTCTTGTAACGTGTTGGCTTGGTTTTCGGTATTGCTTTGTGTATCACTGCCCTGTTGATTACAGGCAGCCAAACCCAAAACAGCTAAAGAGCCCAAACCGCCGATTATGGCGTAGTCTTTGATTTTACGGATATAGGTCATGATGAAAATTTTCCTATGGAATGAGTGATATATCTTTAAATACAGGCTGCCTGAAAACTTTCAGGCAGCCTGACTTTTATTGTACTTCTGAATTAGAATTCATCACACGTTTAAATAATTCAAAATACTTTGTGCGGCAGCACGCCCTTCAGCAATGGCGGTTACCACCAAATCAGAACCGCGTGTAATGTCGCCGCCGGCGAAAATTTTTGGGTTGGCAGTTTGCTGCGGATATTCGCCTTCAACGGCAATACGTCCTTTATTGTCGGTATTGACACCAATACTCTTCAGCCACGGCATCTCATGCGGGGCGAAACCGAAAGCAATAATCAGCGCATCACAAGCCAGTATTTCTTCACTGTTTGGCACTATTTCTGCCTGACGGCGACCGCGTGCATCGGCTTCACCCAAGCGGGTTTTGATTAACTTGATACCGCTGACATTGCCTTCGGCATCGGTTATTACCGCTACAGGCTGAACATTAAAGAGAAATTGAACACCTTCTTCTTTGGCATTGGTAAATTCTTTGCGAGAACCCGGCATATTGACCGCATCACGCCGATAGGCACAAATCACTTCAGCGGCATGTTGGCGTATGGCGGTGCGTACACAATCCATGGCAGTATCGCCGCCGCCCAAAACCACCACCCGTTTGTCTTGCATGGAAACATAATTGGGTGCAGATAAACCCATTAAATGTTCGGTATTGGCAATCAAAAACGGCAAAGCGGAATAAACGCCTTTGGCGTCTTCATGGTCAATGCCGGCACGCAAACCTTGATAAGTGCCAACACCCAAAAACACTGCGTCGTATTTTTCGGTTAATTCGTTTAAGCCAATGTCCTTACCTACTTCCGTACCCAAACGAAAATCCACGCCCATTTCACTGAACAGAACCCGCCGCCGTGCTAATACTTCTTTTTCCAATTTAAACGCAGGAATACCAAAAGTAAGCAAACCACCGATTTCCTGTGCTCGCTCATACACCGTTACCGCAACGCCATTGCGAATCAAAATATCAGCACAGCCCAAACCCGCCGGACCCGCACCGACCACTGCCACTTTTTTGCCGGTATTCTCCACACCGTTAACGCTGGGTTTCCAACCCATTTCAAAGGCTTTTTCAGTCAAGTATTTTTCAATAGCACCAATGGTGGTTGCACCGAATTCTGCATTGAGCGTGCAATCGCCTTCACACAAACGGTCCTGCGGGCAAACTCTGCCGCAGACTTCAGGTAAGCTGTTGGTGCTGTGAGCCAATTCCGCCGCCTCAATGATGCGCCCTTCATTCACCAAACGCAGCCAATTGGGAATATTGTTGTGTAAGGGGCATTTGTTTTGACAATACGGATTGCCGCACGCCAAACAACGATCGGCTTGAGCTTCAGCTTGGGCTTTGGTGAAAGTATTGTAAATTTCAACAAATTGACTTTGACGGGTTGCCAGCGGAATTTTGGAAGGATCAACGCGCGGCAAATCAATATATTGGTAAACGTTTTCTCGTTGGCTCATGGCGGTTCCTAGCGGTGTTTTTTTATTGTGTACAGGCAGGCTGAAAATGCGGAAAATTCTGGTAATTATAATGGAAAAACGAAGTATTGATAGCTTGCAGCATCGCCGTTTGCGGTATTTTATTAACCATACCTCAATAATACGAATTATGCCCACAATCCACGCAATAATTTTACCGTTAGCCCAAGTCAATTCATTTTATTGTCATTCCGCAGGGCAATAATTCATTGTCTAAACAGTTAATTCAAAAATGAATTATCCGTTTCTTCATCTGCCGTTCGCACAGCCATGAGGCTGCCTGAAAGATTGAGCGGTTTGCCTTTGCTGCCGCGTTTATTGTCAATGTCGCGCACACGCAGGGTTTCTCGACGCATCGCTCCGCGTTTACCTTGACTTTCCACCACAAATTCGTCGCTTCGGCAAATACACAGATGAGTCAAGCATGTTGCACCATGCAGGCTCATCAATTGTAAGCCGCGCCCTTTTGCCATGATTTTTAATTGGTTTAATGGGAAAGCCAACAGACGCGGTTCGTCTGATGCCAGCAGCAGGCGAGCCGTACTGTTTTCAGCCAGCCATTGCGTATCCACCGCCAGCGGCGGTAAGACGGTTTCGTCTGCGTTTAAAGTCATTACCACTTTACCGGCTTTCAAACGGCTGACCAAATCAGCAAGTTTAACCACAAAGCCGTAACCACCACTGCCCGCCAGCAAGTAATGCTGTTCGTCGGTATTGCTGAGCATTGCAATGATTTTTGTGCCTACTGCCAATTCAATCAGCGAGCCAATGGGTACACCATCGCCGCGCCCGCCCGGAATAACCGATGCGTCCACGGTGTAACTGCGCCCCAAAGAATCCAGCAATACCACGGGATAAACACTGCGGCTTTCAATGATTTGCAGCAATGAATCGCCCTCTTTGAAGCTCAGTTGGCTTAAATCTAAATTGTGTCCGACACGTGAACGCAGCCAGCCTTTTTGCGACAAAATCAGGGTAATCGGTTCGTCCACCGTGGTTTGGGTGAGCGCGGCACGTTCGGCGGCTTGAATAAGGGTGCGCCGTGCATCGCCAAATTGCTTGGCATCTGCTTGCATTTCTCTGATAATCAGGCGTTTTTTGGCAGATTCATCGTTTAATAAAATGAGTAATTCATCACGTTCTTCTTTGAGTTTATTCAACTCGGTTTCCAGTTTCAGCCATTCCAGCCGCGCCAGCTGCCGCAAGCGGATTTCAAGAATGTCTTCGGCTTGAATTTCAGTCAGCCCAAATGCAGCCATGAGTTCCGGTTTGGGTTCATCGGCTTCTCGGATAACTTTAATCACTTCGTCAATGTGCAAAAACGCAATCATTCTGCCCTCAAGAATGTGTATGCGTTTATCAACTTGGGTTAAGCGGTATTGCAAACGGCGAGTAACCGTGTCCACCCGAAAATTCAACCATTCGCGCAAAATTGCGCACAAGCTTTTTTGTGCAGGGCGGTTATCGCGCCCCATCATCACCAAATTCACCGATACATTGCCTTCCAATCCGGTCTGTACCATGAGTGTATTCATGAATTCATCGGGATCAATGCGGCTCGATTTTGGTTCAAACATCAAGCGAATCGGGCAAGCACTGTCAGATTCATCGCGGACACGTTCCAACAGCGATAACATCAGGGCTTTGGTGTTTTGTTGTTCTTGTGTCAGTGCTTTTTTACCGGCTTTCGGTTTGGGATTGGTTTGCTCTTCAATACTTGCCAGAATTTTGGCAGCCGACATACCCGGCGGCAATTCAGTTACAACCGCCCGCCATTGCCCGCGTGCCAATTTTTCGATTTCATACCGCGCACGAACACGAATACTGCCTCTGCCGTTTTCATAAATGGTTTGTAATTCTTCGCTTGGAGTAATGATTTGCCCGCCGCCGGCAAAATCAGGACCGGGCAGGTGCTGCATCAAATCCGATGTACTTAAATTTGGCTGTTTTAACAGAGCAATTGCAGCAGCGGTTACTTCGCGCAGGTTGTGCGGTGGAATTTCGGTCGCCAAACCCACCGCGATGCCGGACGCTCCGTTAAGCAGCACCATAGGCAAACGGGCGGGCAGAATACTGGGTTCGTTAAATGCACCGTCGTAATTGGGGGTAAAGTCCACCGTACCCATATCAATTTCAGACAGCAATAATTGCGCAATCGGCGTCAGCCGCGCTTCGGTGTATCGCATGGCCGCAGCACCATCGCCATCGCGCGAACCGAAGTTGCCAATACCGTCAATTAACGGATAACGCAGGGTAAAATCTTGTGCCATACGCACCATGGCATCGTAAGCAGATGCGTCGCCGTGCGGGTGGTATTTACCCAAAATCTCGCCCACCACCCGCGCTGATTTTACAGGCTTGGCATTTTGCACCAAGCCCATGTCGTGCATGGCGTATAAAATGCGCCGCTGCACCGGTTTTTGTCCGTCAGCCACATCAGGCAAGGCACGCCCTTTAACCACGCTCATGGCATATTCCAGATAAGCGCGTTCAGCGTAGCGGCCGAGATTCAAAGAATCATTATCGGCGATTGTTGCGGTTGTTGTTTGTTCGGTCATAAGACAAGTGATGCAAAAAAATTCAGGCAGCCCGTAAAAAGTGCCTGACTGATAGCGTGTATTTTGGGCGGGTATTGTAGCTTTAACACAATCATATAAACAAGCAGGAAGCTGAAATCGCATGATGAAGCAGGCTGCCTGAAAGCCAATATTTTTCAAACAGCCCGTTGGTGTAACCGTGTATAACGGGCGAATATGCAATCGCGGGGTATTTTCAAATAAATGAGGAATTATCGCAAATTTTGTATTAAAAGCGATTGGTGCTTAAAAAATCAAAGCGGGCTTCGTTATAAATCACAAAATCAAAATATTTATTACGAAATTTATTACAAAAATTAAAATATACACATCGTATATAGTAAAAATCTATCAAATATTATTAAAAAAATAATACCATTAGTTACTATGATATAGTAGTATCTAGTTACCTATCGTTAAGTAGGCATCTTTAAGTGCTTTATTTTAAGTACTTTAATTTTTGATATTTTAATATAGCTGTACTATTATTTTTTCAAAAAAGAAAACATAGCCTATTCAGCAGATTTCAGATAATTAGCCGTAATTTTTCTGGCTAGTCATTTTGAAAAATTTAATAGTTTAGCTATATAATCAAAATATCAAAATATCAAAATATCAAAATATCAAAATATCAAAATATCAAAATATCAAAATAAGACTTTTTAGTATTTTAGTGTTAAGGAAGGAACACATCCGTTTTCTGTATGAATTTTGTTCCATAGGTCAAATTTTTTATTTCCAGAAAGGGTATAAAAATGGCAGGTAATATTTCTACAGGTTTACAAGAAGCATTAACCACCAACGGTGCGATAATTGCCATGCTGGTGGATACAAAAAGCGGTCTTCTGCTCGGTTCAGAAGGATCGGGGATTAATGCCGAATTGGCAGCTGCAGGTAACTGCGGGATACTCCTAACCAAGTTAAAAACCATGCAAATTTTACAACTTGATGATTGTATTGAAGATATTTTGATTACCTTGGGTAAACAATATCACATCATTCGCCCTTGTGCAGATCACGCACTTTTTTATATCTGATATTGGATAAAGCAAAAGCCAATTTGTCACTGGCACGCCAAAAAATAAAAGAGGTTGAACAAATACTTGTTTTTTAAAGCAGATATTTTTCATCTAATTGACTGCAAAGAAAATGAAAGCTGAATTATCGGTTGATGATAATTCGGCTTTTTTTGTTATCTTCTGTTACCCATAATGCCAATAATTTGTTTAAGATGCACCATTGCCAAACGGAATTATTTTATGCCCTTATCATCATTGCTTGCTTTTAACAAACCTTACAATGTCATTTGCCAATTCAGCGAACATGAAAAACATGCTTCATTGAAGCAATATATTGATAAACCTGATGTTTACCCGGCAGGACGGTTGGATACAGACAGCGAAGGTTTGTTGCTGCTCACCAACAACGGGCGATTGCAAGCCAAGATTGCCCACCCCAAACACAAACTACCTAAAACTTATTGGGTGCAGTTGGAAGGTGAAGTGAATGAATCCGGTCTGGCAAATTTGGCACAAGGTGTGAATTTGGGTGATTTTATCAGCGCACCCGCCCAAGTACGGCGGCTGCCTGAAAATGAAAGTAATTTATTGTGGGCAAGAAATCCGCCGATTCGGGTGCGCAAAACAATTCCTGATTTTTGGCTGGAAATCATCATCAGCGAAGGCAAAAACCGACAGGTGCGGCGCATGTGCGCCAAAGCAGGCTGGCCATGCTTGCGCTTGGTGCGCGTGGGCATTGGGCGGGTAAATCTGTTTGATTTGGGATTGGGTTTAGGGCAATGGCAAGCCATTGATGAAGGTGATTTATGAAACAGGTGCAACACATTGCTTCTGCACAAAATGAGCGGCTGAAACAATTGGCAAAATGGCTGCGCCACAGCCGCAATCGGCGCGAGTGCGGTGTCGCGGTATTAGAAGGGATTCACTTGGCAAAAAGTTTCAGCAGCCGCCAATACGTCATGGAACAAGTTTTTATCCCCGAGCATCGGTTGCAGCAGACCGAAGTTACCGCTTGGTTGGCTGAAAGTCCAATTCGTGAACAGTACATTGTGTCTGATAACGCACTGAGTAAAATCAGCAGCTTAAGCGATGCCGATGATGTTATTTGTGTGATTAGGCTGCTTGAAAGCGGCACTTTGCCGCAAACACAGGACTGTGTGGTATTGGAAAGCGTGCAAGACCCCGGCAATGTTGGCACACTGTTGCGCAGTGCCGCGGCTGCGGGCGTGCAGCACATTGTTTTAAGCCGCGATTGTGCCGATGTGTGGTCGCCAAAAGTATTGCGTGCAGGTATGGGGGCACATGCGCTCTTAACGCTCCACACAGATACGGATTTGCAACATTGGGTGCAGCAATATCGCGCCGCACGCTACGCCACAGTATTGAATGAACATGCCGCTTCTTTGTACACCCTGTCTTTGCGCGAGCCTTGCGCATGGTTGTTTGGCAATGAAGGCAGCGGTTTGAGTACTGAATTACAACAATACACCGACAAAACGGTATTTATTCCGATGCAAATCGGTGTGGAATCGCTGAATGTTGCCATGGCGGCAACCGTGTGTTTGTTTGAACAACAACGGCAGCGGTTGGCACTTGGCTGAAATAAAATCAGGGTATTGAAAAATGTTATAGCCAAACTACTTTCTTTTTCATCACATAGCAACTCAAAACAATCAAGCCCTTATGGTAGAAGCCAGAATAAAAAGTCATACCCATGTGTAAAAAATAGTCGTGCAAAATTTATTACATGAAAAGCAAGGATAGAACCGAATGTAATTGATTGTTTTAGATATAAATATGTTAATTGGCAATAACAGTTTTTCTAAACACCCTTTGTCCGCGCCAGCAACCGCGCCAGCTCTTGCACAATAGCCGCCGCAGTATCGGTTTTACTCATCAGCGGCAGCTCTGTTTCCGCATCATCACTCAATAAAATCACTTGATTGGTACTTTGCCCCATTGCCAATGCCGTGTTATTGGCAACCAATAACGGAACATTTTTGCGAATGCGTTTTTCACGGGCAAACGCCAATACATTCTGACTTTCTGCGGCAAAGCCAACGCAAAACGGCGCATTGGGCAAAGCGGCAACAGAAGCCAGAATATCGGGGTTTTCTGTTAATTCAATAACGGGCGGGCTGCCTGAAGCAGTCTTTTTAATTTTGTGCTCTTGTGCATTTTTAACACGATAATCCGCCACAGCCGCCACAGAAATAAACACGTCTTGCCCGCTCAGTAAACGATGTACTGCATCATACATTTGCTGCGCACTGATGGCTTGTTCGCTGCGATGCAAACCAATGGGTATGGCTGACTGAATCTGCCCATATACCAAGCTGACTTCTGCACCGGCGGCGCGGCAAGCACGTGCTAAAGCAATACCCATCTGTCCGCTGGATAAATTGGTGATGCCGCGCACGGGGTCGATGGATTCAAAAGTGCCGCCAGCCGTAATCAGCACTTTTTTGTTCTGCAATGATTTTGGCGTCCACAAATCAGGCAGCAAATCCGCCAGTTCGACGGCTTCCAACATACGTCCCTGCCCGATTTCACCACATGCTTGTTCTCCTGCGGCGGGACCAAATACCGCAACACCGTCGGCGCACAATTGCCGGATATTGCGCTGATTGGCAGGATTGTTCCACATTGCCACATTCATGGCGGGCGCAACGGCCAGCGGACAGGTGCGCGCCGCCGCTTGGGTGGTAAGCAGATTATCTGCCACGCCGCCGGCTATTTTGGCGATGGTGTTGGCGGTAGCGGGCGCAATCAGCATCACATCGGCAGCACGGGTTTGGTTGATGTGTGCCATGCCATTGCCGAGCGCGTTGTCATGGGTGTCGAGTAAAACAGGGTTGCCGCTTAATGCTTGGAAAGTGGCGGGCGCGACAAACTCAGCCGCCGATCGCGTCATCACCACGCTGACTTCATGTCCTTGCTTTTTTAACAGCCGCACCAACTCGCCGCTTTTATACGCGGCAATGCCGCCGCTGATACCCAATAAAATGTGTTTACGCATGATTTCGGCTGCCTGAAGATTTTATTTTTGGCATTTTAGATAATCCACACCGCAAGACATAATGCCAATCATGTCGGCGGTTTATTCCGGTACAATTACAATCGCTAAAGCAGTAATTCATCAGTCAAGCAGCGGTTCGATCCGTCCACAAAGGCGTCGGTATTTTCGGATTTTTTTCAGCAAACGGTCCTGCTCCCTGAATTTTGGTTTGTTCATTCTCTATCCATGTTTCGCACAGCTTGGTTAATTCTTCCGGTGTTGCCGCCGCTTGATAATTAATCGTCTCACCAATCACCACAGTGATTTCACCCGGGTATTTAAAAAATGAATTTTTCGGCCAAAATTCACCGCTGTTTAACGCCACCGGCACCAAATTCATTTTCAGAAGCTGTGCCATGCGCGCCGCACCGTGTTTATAGCGGCCGCGAAACCCGGGTTTGATGCGCGTGCCTTCAGGAAAAATACTGATCCACAAACCTTGTGTCTTGCGTTTATTGCCTTGCGCCATAATTTGCTGACTTGCCGATTTGGGATTGCCGCGGTCAATGCCAATTGTGCCGGCAAGTTTCAAACCCCAGCCGAAAAACGGAATCCAAAACAATTCTTTTTTCGCCACAAATACCTGTAAAGGAAAGAATTTTTGTATTGCCAGCGTTTCCCAGCCCGATTGATGCTTACAGCAAATAATTGATGGTTCAGCCGGAATGTGCTCCCGTCCAATCACACGATATTTCAGCCCAATAATATATTCCAGCATCCACAACAGCGACACTGCCCAAAAAGTGGTGGTGTAATTCACACCGCGCGGAATCAGCATAGACAACACCACAATCGGCATCCACACAACGGTAAATACCGACAGAAACAACCAATAAAGCAAATTGCGTATCAATAACATCTTAAGCGTCCTTCGCGTTTTTCATTTGCACATCTTCCTGCATACGGTATTTGGCAAAATCCAATAAATTATCAAAAACTTGTGTATTTTCAGGCAGCTTTTGAGTACTGAGCGTTTCTTTGCCGCTGCCGCTTAATACCAGCACCGGATTACCGCCCACCGCATCAATCGCCTGTAAATCACGCAACCGATCGCCCACCAGCCAAGTATTTTTTGCTTCAGCATTCAAACGATCCAAAATATCAATAATCATGCCCGCACGCGGTTTTCGGCAATCACAATGATCTTCGGCGCGATGCGGACAAAACCAAATACCGCTTAAATAACCGCCCGCTTTTTGAATGGACTGGTTCATTTTGCCATGTACTTCATTGAGCTGCCGCATGGTCATCAAGCCGCGGCCAATACCGGATTGATTGGTTGCCACCACCACCGTATAACCGGATTGAGTGAGAAACGCAACCGCGTCCATACTGCCCGACAAGGCTTCCCAATCGTCGGCATTGCTTATCGGATCGCTCACCTTGGCGTTTAACACACCATCGCGATCCAAAATAATCAATTTTTTAGTCGCCAATGCCATGATTTATTCCTTTTTTCCCGCCACCATGCTGCTGCGCCATTGCATCAATGCCCCATCAAATACACCGTCCAGCAAGGCTTGATTTTCAGGTGTGTCGGCAACGTGATAAAAACTGGGCAATGCCGGAGTATTTAAGGTATTGACATAATCTTCCATAAACCGCCCATATCCTTCATCGTCATCATCGTAATAAAACAAAACAAACAGCCGACCCTCCTTATTAAAATCAGTATCTTCCAAACCACCCGCCATATGGGTTAATACAAAACGCGCACCACTTTCGCCACGCATAAGCGCATCCATATCTGCCGCTTCAGCATCAAACCAAGCGTCATTCACCAGTGCACGGCGCACCGCCCACGACCAGTAATAACCCATATGTGTGGCGGCATGTTCTGCAGACAAATCCGACGGAAAATCTTCTTCCGTATGAAACGCAATGTGATCCAAAACCATATATTTTCCACTTCTTTCAGGCAGCCTGATAACAATATTTTGATTATATCGGCAAAATGCCCGCTATTACACAACTTGGTACAGCAAGCCGGCGGTTTACCGCTCAATACACCCATAAATGGATTATCGCCGCTGACTGTTTTTAGTGTCTTCACCAAACAACCATAGCTCTATCCTGCATAGCTCTATCCTGACTGAACGTGCCGCCCGCTTGTTTTGGCTGTTGCCGGCAGGAGAATAGGACAAATATTAAAACAATTGAAGTTATCCTGAAAAAACGCTGAAACACCCCAAAAGCAGATGAAGAAGAAAGAAACCAATTTACTCAAAAATTGCAAGAATATCAGGCAGAAAATCACTTCATTGTTTATTTAGATGAGAGTAGTTTTCTGCAAGATAACGCTCGGACACGCGGATATTTAGCAAAAGAAACGCATTGTTATGGTGTTTTTGATTGGCACAAAAAAGTCCGAACCAATGCCATAGATGCATTACTGAATAATCAACTACTTGCTGTGGCTTTGGTTGATAATACGATTAACAGTGATGTTTTTTATGCGTACATCGAGCAAGTTTTGCTGCCTGAATTACCGGAAAAACGGTTTTGGTCATGGATAATGCATCCTTTCATTTAAATGAACATGATCATCATATACTTTGGTTGCCTGCATACAAATCCTGACTTAAATCCCATAAAACATGAATGGCGTTTCAACAATAGTGATCAAAAATATAAATTATCCTATTTAAAACAATTAGGGTCTGTGGATATTTACCCATATAATGTATAATAAACAAATGGATAGATTAAAACTGACCGATACCCAATGGGAAAAAATAAAGAAGTCGCTCGCCTGGAACACAGCACCCTGCGCTACATTGAAAACGTGCGGCACTTTCGGCAGGGATTGCGGGGCTTACTCAACTGAATTGGAGATAAAACCCGATGGAACTCTTACTCTGGCGGCACGCCGAAGCGCTGGATGGCACGCCCGACCATGAACGCCAACTGACGACACGCGGGCAAAAACAGGCACGAAAAATCGCGCTTTGGCTGGAAGCCAACGCCCCGAAAAATCTGCGGCTGTTGGTCAGCCCCACCCTTCGTACTCAGCAGACTGCCACAAGATTTCGATACCAGATGGAAATTTGTGAGGCGCTAGCAACCAACGCATCGCCTGCCGAAATTCTCTCCATACTTGATTGGCAGCATGCAAAAACACCGCTTCTCGTCGTCGGACATCAACCCATGCTGAGCGAAATCGCCGACCACCTGTTGCAAGACATACCTCATCCCCAGACGTTCAACAAAGGTGCGCTCTGGTGGTTGCATGGAGAAGCGGGACAAAAAACCAGATTACGGCAGGTCGTGGAAGCCAAAGGACTTTCCGGCATCATCGCGCACATGCGACCGGAAGATGAAAAACAGTTTTGTCGCGCCCACCGTTTTAAGGACGCAGGGAAATACCGTAAAGCCTTCAAAATCTTCCGAAAACTCGCCAAACGCAACACTTATGCGATGGTCAGTCTTGCCAACCTGTATTCCGGCGGATTCGGCATTGAATACAGCTTTGAAAAAATCGTGAAGTGGGAGAAAAAAGCCGCTGAACAAGGTGATGATTGCGGGATGATCAACCTTGGCACCACCTACCGCCGCACAGGAGATGTCAGAACCGCGAAAGCATGGTATGAAAAGGCGTTGCAAGCCGGAGACGGCAGCGCCGCTCTCGAAATCGCCAAAATGTACCTCATCAGCGACCTGGAAACCGAACGTGTGAAAAACTATCTCCATCAGGCGCTGGAAGTCGGCCAGCTTTGCGAGGCGGACGAAGAGGAAATACAGGCATTGCTGGAAGAACTGAGAGAAAAGCCAGTGTAGAAGAATGCCTGACAAATAAAAAAATCGGCGCAAGACCAGGTTTTTTTAGTGGAACAGCCTCAGTAATCAGGCGGGATTGCTCAAATTGGAGAGCACGGCATTGGGACGCAATTGGGTCAGCACTTTTTGCAGACCGCGCTTGACCCTGGTGTTGAGAGTCAGCGATGCGCGCAGATTCGCAACCAGGCCGTAGGTGGCTTCTTACTGTTTGAACAAAACCACTACCACTTAATAGTCTGCGGGTTTGTTGAGTTTGAACAGCGTGGTTTCCGCATCGTTCAAACTCAGTTCAATAGCCAAACTATTTTCTTTTTCATCACACAGCAATCCAAAACAATCATG
The DNA here is from genome assembly GCF_000745895.1 of Stenoxybacter acetivorans DSM 19021. Taxonomy (GTDB): domain Bacteria; phylum Pseudomonadota; class Gammaproteobacteria; order Burkholderiales; family Neisseriaceae; genus Stenoxybacter; species Stenoxybacter acetivorans. The sequence goes on from NZ_JQKE01000040.1 coordinate 20,361, forward strand.
CCTTATTCAATAGAAACCGGAATGATAAAGTCTATCCATATGAAAAAAATAGTAGTTTAGCTATAGTTAGCCGGTACAGTTTCTTGTTTTTTGCTTTCAGGCAACCTGAATATTATCGTTCAGACAAAAACAAAATTCCCGCACTCAATCATTATCTGCCAACAAACCTTGCTGCTTTAACAATTGAATATTTTCCGACAGATGAGGCTTGCTGTAAAACCGTGCAAACTTTTCTCGGAACGGCAATTTTTCACGTGCTTCACCAAATTCAGTCATGGTTTGTTCGTATGCTGCCAAATTGGCTGCCAATTGTGCATCGCTGCCGTAGCGATTCTCAAACAAAACAGCATTTTCAGGCAGCCTTGGTTTCACGCGCATGTCAATATCGGGTTTTCCGATACACAAACCAAGCAGCGGAAAGGTGTATTTCGGCAGCGACAGCCAATCAATCAACTGTGCCGCAATCTGGCGTACGCCGCCGACAACGCACGTGCCGTAGTCCAAACTCTCCGCTGCAATCACTGCGTTTTGTGCTGCCAAAGCCGTATCCACACTCACAATCATCAAGGTTTCCGGTGCGCTGCCTTTAAAATCACTGCCGCAGGCTTCACTACATAATAAAGAACGGTGTGCATCAGCAATAAAAATCCAAAACTCACTGCAATCACCTACTTGGGGATTGTGCGGCTGTGCAGCTGCAATTTTTTGGCGTAAAGCGGTATCGGTGATGCGGACAATGCTGTAATGCTGTCCGTTCATCCAAGAAGGTGCTTGGTGGGCTGCCTGAAAAATGGCGTCAATATGCGCTTGCGGCATCACTTCGCTTTTCTTAAAATGTCGGTAAGAGCGATGTTGGGTAATATGATTGATAATGGTATTCATGATTTCTCTTAATCCTCATAGACAAAATGAGCGCGTTTTACATTGCACAACAATTCGTAGGCAATGGTTTGAGCGGCAGCCGCCACTTCATTGATATGCACGGAATCACCCCACAGCTCCACCGCGTTGCCCACGTGCTGATAATCCGCCAATTCTGTGGTCATCATGTCCATGGATACGCGACCGATGACGCGGCTTCGTGTGCCGTCAATGGATAAAGGCGTACCAATCGGAGCATGGCGCGGGTAGCCATCGGCATAACCGCAGGCGATTAAGCCAACACGAGTGGCGTGCTGAGTAATAAACGTTGCACCGTAGCCGACAGGTTCATTGGCTTGCAACACGCGTTCGGCAAAAACACGGCTCTCTAAACGCATCACGGCTTTTAAGCGTGAATCAACACCGCCCAAAGGCGATGCTCCGTATAAAGCAATACCCGCCCGCACCCAACCGCGCCGTGTTTCAGGATATGCCAACAGCGCAGCGGAATTTGCCAAACTCACTTCACCCGGCAAAACATCTGCTGCTTCGTTGAATGTGCGGATTTGGGTATTTGTCATGCGGTTTTCGGGTTCATCGGCGCAGGCAAAGTGGCTCATTTTGACAATATCCGCCACTTTTTCGCTTTGTGCCAAAGCATAATAAGCGGGTGCGTAGTCTTGCGGAAAAAAACCGGCTCGGTGCATGCCAGAGTCCATTTTCAGCCACACAGACACCGGCGTTTGCCAATTGTGCGCCAGTAAAGTTTCCAGCTGCCATTGTGTTTGTACCACCGGCCACAAACGATGCTGATCAATCACCGCGTATTCCTCGGCATCAAACACGCCCTCCAATAATACAATCGGCAATTCAATTCCCGCTTGACGCAGTTGAACCGCTTCCTCCAGACAAGCCACAGCATAGCCGTCTGCCAAATCCCGCAAAGCCAAAGCGCACTGTACTGCACCATGCCCATAGGCATTGGCTTTCACGACTGCCAACATTTTTCCGCCGTGAATCGCTTTTAATACACGGAAATTATGACGCAAATGATTTAAACGAATGTGTGCAATGAGCGGGCGCATGATGATCTGATCCCTTGTAATAATTGTCGGTAAAAATCAATGCGCATCGTAAACCAAACTTAAGCCGCCGCCAAATCATTTGTGTTTGACGGTTATAATGTCATGATTTTAGGCTGCCTGAAAAACCAATGAACACTCTGTTTACACGTATCCTTCAGCACCTGCGCCGCTTTGTTTGGGCCGGCGTGTTGCTATTGCTGTTTATTCTGTTAAAAGCAGCGGCAACGCATTATTGGCGGCAACAACACCCGCTGCCTGAAACCGCAGCATCGGTTGCCGAGCAAAACAACGACAAATGTGATGTGCGGCAGGGCTGTGTTTTGGCAAACGGCATGATGATTCAATTTACGCCGCCGCTGAAAAGCACGCTGCCGTTTGATCTGCGCATCAGTCAAGTACCGCCGCAAACCCAAACCGTGAATATCAGTTTCAGAATGACCGATATGGACATGGGTTTCAACCGCTATGCCTTGCATTCAATCGGGCAAGATACATGGCAAGCACAACAAATCCGCTTGCCACTGTGTGTTGAAAACCGAACAGACTTCTGGGCTGACATCAGCATTGGACAGCAATTATTTTCCGTTCCTTTTTCAATATCGCCGTGAAGCAAATAACTTCACATTGCAGTCATGCCTCAATACGCATACAATCAATTCATTTACACCACATTCATTTTAAGGAATACAGCCATGCTTAATAAAGGCAAAGATATGTTTGATGAAGTTTCTGCCAAAATCCGCGAAACCATTGAAAACAGCCCCATGAAAGACATGGAAAAAAACGTCAAATCCATGTTGGGTTCGGCATTTAACCGCATGGATTTAATCACCCGCGAAGAATTTGACACACACCGCGATATGCTGCTTAAAAGCCGTGAAACCATTACTGCTTTAGAAAGCCGTCTTGTTGCACTGGAAGCCAAGCTTGGCATAACAGCAGCAACAGAAAAAATGGCAGAAGCTGCAACAGACACAGCAAAAACCGAAACCGCAGATACCGATGCGGCAAATACTGCTGAAACCAATCCGCCTGCCGCCGAATAACGGAATAAACGGAAAACACAAATGACGTTGGCAGTGGTTTACAGCCGTGCGCTCATTGGCGTAAACGCGCCCTTGGTGGAGGTTGAGGCACATCTTGCCAACGGCTTACCTGCGTTTAATATCGTGGGCTTGCCCGATACCGAAGTTAAGGAAAGCCGTGATCGAGTCCGCGCCGCCATTATTCAATCCGGCTTTGACTTTCCTGCAAAAAAAATCACGGTTAATCTTGCACCCGCCGATTTACCCAAAGAATCGGGGCGTTTCGATTTACCGATTGCCGTTGGTATTTTAGCGGCTTCAGGGCAAATTCAAACACAAAGGCTGCCTGAATATGAATTAGCAGGTGAATTGGCATTGTCCGGGCAGATTCGCCCGATTCGCGGTGCAGTTGCCATGACTTGGGCTTGTGCCCGAAGTCAGCGGTGTTTTATTTTGCCGGTAGAAAACGCACAGCAAGCCGCAGCTTTACACGGCACACAGGTTTATGGTGCAGACAGCCTGTTAGCGGTTGCCGCTCATCTAAATAATTTGCAAGCATTGCCACTTACCCGCAACGACAGGCTGCCTGAAACCCATGCCGAAGCCCTGCCTGATTTGGCTGATGTGCAAGGACAACACAGTGCGCGGCTGGCGTTGGAAATTGCCGCTGCCGGTGCGCACAGCCTTTTGATGATTGGTCCGCCCGGTACCGGTAAATCTATGTTAGCACAGCGATTGCCCGGTATTTTGCCGCTTTTGAATGACGATGAGCTTATCAGCGTCTGGTCTTTGCATTCTTTGCGTGAAACACATCAGCAAACATTCAGCCGCTGCCGACCGTTTCGCGCTCCGCACCACAGTGCGTCTGCCGTTGCATTGGTTGGCGGCGGCTCAGATCCGCGCCCAGGTGAAATTTCCTTGGCACATCACGGCGTTTTGTTTTTGGACGAGTTGCCTGAATTCGATCGAAAAGTCTTGGAAGTTTTGCGCGAGCCGCTGGAAAATGGCGAGATACATATTTCCCGTGCCGCCCGTCAAGTGGTTTTTCCCGCACGGTTTCAGCTGATTGCCGCCATGAATCCCTGCCCTTGCGGCTATTTTGGTCATGCCGCCCGTGCTTGCCGCTGCACCCCTGACGCCGTAGCGCGTTACCGCTCACGTATTTCCGGTCCTTTGCTTGACCGCATTGATTTATCAATTGAAGTGCCGAGTCTGCCCACCGAAGCACTCATCCAAAACCGTGCGGCAGAATCCAGTGCATCGGTGCGTGAACGTGTGTTGGCGGCGCGGCGGCAACAGTTAACACGACAAGGCAAGCCAAACGCGCAATTGAGCAATACCGAATTGCAGCATATCGCCTGCATTCAACCCGATGCACAAGAATTGCTTGCCGGCTCACTGGAAAAACTGGCTCTTTCCGCCCGAAGCTATCATCGTTTGCTGCGTGTGGCGCGAACATTGGCGGATTTAGATAAAGAAACCGACGTCAATAAAACCCACATACTGCGGGCAATTGGCTTTCGCAGACCTTTCTGAAACCAAAAATAAGCAAAACATTTCCAATCTTGTAAGATTTTACTGCCTCTGATTGGGTGCGGGTGCTTGATATTTACCTGCGTGTTTACGTTGATACAGCCACACTACTTCCTTTTTCATCATGTATCATCAAGCCCTGTACGACAAAAATCGAAATGAAAAGCCGCATCCATGTGCAGAAAAAGTAGTTTGGCTATATTTCATCTTTATCATTAGACGAGCAACAGTTTTTGGCGCACTTACCGTATATCCACAGACAAAATGAAAGAAATGATTGTAAGCATAGCCGAATGCCTGGAAAAAATACCGGTAGAGGATAACGAATTATTCAAATTGGCAGGCAGCCAATTTGAATAACGGCAAAATGAGGGCGTTCAAAATTCTGTGTCAGTGTTAAATCCTACAGTTTGATTATATCATCGAGTCTTCCTTCGAAATAAATGGAAAGTTGGCTGACCGCCTGCCCCCAATTCTGTATGGGCATCGTCCATTTTTCTGATGCCTTATTGATGCCGACATACAAAAGCTTCAGCAGACTGTCCTCATTGGGAAACGCACCTTTGGTTTTGGTCAGCTTGCGGAATTGACGGTGTACCGCTTCCACCGCATTGGTGGTGTAAATCGGTTTGCGTATCGCTTCAGGATAACGGAAATACGCCGACAAAAGCGGCCATTTGTTGCGCCAAGAAGCAATCACTCTCGGATATTTTTCACCCCATTTAGCTTCCAGTGCATCCAGTGCAGATTCTGCCGCAGCACGATTTACGGCACGATAAACCGGTTTCAAATCAGCACGGAACGCTTTTTGGTCTTTGCTGCTGACATAACGCAGACTGTTGCGGATTTGATGAATGACACACAGCTGAACCTCGGTTTTCGGAAAGACCGTATTGATGGCTTCGTCAAAGCCTGTCAATCCATCCACACAGGCGATCAAAATATCGCGGATGCCTCTGTTATGCAGAT
>NZ_JQKE01000041.1 GCF_000745895.1 Stenoxybacter acetivorans DSM 19021
AGAGGGAATGCAGGGTAAAGAAGGAATTAACTTCTGAAACCATTCAATTTTTTCTTTTGCCCATTGCTCCATCTCAACAAAAGTATCCGCCCCTGCCAACGAGGCACATATGGCAATGGTTAAAATGGCAGGCAACGAGTAAGCAATTTTGTGTTTTCCGCGTGGATCTTTAATCTTTACCAATAAATCCAACAAATTATCTGTTTTTTCTATGATGAGTTTCTTTCTGATGAGAATAATTTATGGAAAATAATACACTATGGCTTAATTGATTAAAATGGTGAGAGAAAATTTTTCATGCGATTGCCCTGACATTGTCTCTTGGCTTGCCCCTGCTCTTCAAAGCAGGGAAAATAATACACCAATTAAACATTAAACACCGTATTGAGATTACGACTTCATGAATAGCAAAAATCAATCGAATTTAGAAAAATCATTTGTTAGACCTATTTTAATACCGCCCAATGCCGCAAAAACAGTATTGCTCCATTCATGCTGCGCCCCCTGCTCCGGTGAAGTAATGGAAGCCATGCAAGCGTCAGGCATTGACTACACAGTCTTTTTTTACAACCCGAACATTCACCCCAAAAAAGAATATGAAATTCGCAAAGACGAAAACAAAGCCTTTGCGGAAAAACACGGCATTGCTTTTATTGATGCAGATTACGACATGGACAATTGGTTTGAACGCGCACAAGGCATGGAATATGAACCGGAACGCGGCATTCGCTGCACCATGTGTTTTGACATGCGACTTGAACGCACGGCACTGTATGCACATGAACATGGTTTTTCGCTTATGGCAACATCATTGGGTATTTCCCGCTGGAAAAACCTACAACAAGTCAATAACTGCGGTCATGCAGCGGCAGCAAAATACCCCGATGTCGGCTACTGGGATTTCAATTGGCGCAAAGGCGGCGGCAGTGCGCGCATGATTGAAATCAGTAAACGCGAGCAGTTTTACCAACAAGAATACTGCGGTTGTATTTACTCTTTGCGCGACAGCAATGCTTACCGCCGCGCTGTTGGGCGGGAAACCATTAAACTGGGAACAAAATTTTACGGAGTAGATGTGGAAAACGACGCGCCTGCACCCAAACCGAAAATCAACTCAATATAAACAATATATTTTCAAAAAATAGTTTTTTAAAAATCACTTAAAAATCAAGGATAATGCAGTTAAAATGAATTTTCAAGAAACATTAAAAACACTGCCCGAAATCGGGCATTTGGCAAGTTTGGATATTATTAACACAGATGGTGAACGGATACACTGCATTCCTGCTGTACCGGGTAAATTGGGTTCTTTGCGCGTCTATCATGCTTTGGCACAACGTTACTGCGGACAATTAAACAATGAAGCCGCAGAACAAGGTCTGCGATGGTTTGCAGAACACACAGAAGACGCCCGCCAACACAAAGGCAAGCACCCAAATATTGATTTATTGTTACAGGTAGTTGAACAAAACCAACAATTCGTATTGGTTGAACATGAACGGTAATCGGTTGAAACGAATATGCTTTCCGTCTTACCTCCCCTGCAAGAAGCAATGAAAGCAACCAGCAACCGTACGCGGCTGGAAGATATTTTATCGTAATGATCTTTTAAGATTAATATCCCCGCCGCGTATTTTGATTTCTATAGAAATCAAATAAATGTTCGTTGATACAATATCTTATATGAAAATTTATCATTGTGTTAAAAAGGCTTTTAACACAATGATTCGCTGAAGTTTATACCCGCTGTTTCTGCCCATACGGCACAAATCCGTATATTAAAAACAATTAAAAACAAATACTTAAATAAACCGTTGCTTTATTGAAGCGGTTGCAACTTCATGTGCTCCATCAAAAAATTGGTGAATGCCGGATTAGCGGGTTTATTTTTCATGTACGACCAGCGCAACTGCCACCCGCGCAGGGCATTTTCGATAAATTGCTTGGATTGTTCAGTCGTGATCGCACCACGTTGGCTGTCCACTGCGGAGCGCAGATAAACTTCGTACATATCGTCGTCAATCTGATTATTACCCACTAAGTTAACGCGAAAACGATTAAGATACTGAGCTGCCTGAACCTTGGTGATTTTCCCTTCGGATACTTGATAACTCAAACGCATGGCTTCATCACGTATTTTGGAAACATCAACCCAATGGCTATCCGCCAAACGAAAAGCAACAGATGGTACAACCGGTACACCTGTATCCACCGGCACTTTCACTACTTTCGGCACATAAACAGAAGAACAAGCACTCAAAGAAGCTGCCAGCAATAAAACAGGAAAACGTATTTTCATTGTTTACTCAAACTTTAAATCAAACGGATAATATCGGAATATATGTTACCAAAAATAAACAATATCGGCATCGCCTTTTTAAATTTTTACCTTTGATTGGTAAAAGGCGCATGTTTACCTGAATTTTGGTGGCATACATGCAACAATCATCTTAAAATTTATACATTCAAGTAACCGCTTAATTAAATCGCCGTTCCGTTGTAACCTTAAAACAGGATGCGCAGGAACACAATGCAAAAACATCAAAATAAAGGACACAATGATGACTCAAACCGAACGTGAGAGTATGCAATATGATGTGGTGGTTGTCGGTGCTGGTGTGGCGGGTTTAAGTACCGCTATTCGCCTGAAGCAATTGGCAGCGGAGCAAAACCGCGATATTAGTGTGTGCGTGGTGGAAAAAGGTTCGGAAGTGGGTGCGCATATTCTTTCCGGCGCAGTCATTGACCCGAAATCCCTCAGTGAATTGATTCCCGATTGGAAAGCACAGGGTGCGCCGCTTTCCCGCAGTGTTACTGAAGACCGTCTTCTGTTTTTAACAGCAACCCAAGCCATTCCGCTACTGACCCCGCCATCGTTTCACAATCACGGCAATTACATCATCAGTCTGGGTATGTTATGCCGTTGGCTGGGTACACAAGCAGAGGCTTTGGGCGTAGAAATCTATCCCGGATTTGCCGCCGCCGAAGTGTTGTATCACGAAGACGGTTCGGTTAAAGGCATTGCCACCGGGGACATGGGTATCGGTAAAAACAACGAACCCACCGCTAATTACCAGCGCGGCATGGCATTGCTGGCACAGCAAACTGTGTTTGCGGAGGGTTGCCGCGGTTCTTTGTCCAAACAAATGATTAAACAATTTGGTTTGGACAAAGACAGTCAAACACAAACCTACGGTATCGGCATTAAAGAATTGTGGGAAGTTGATCAAGCACAATCCAAACCCGGCACAGTTATCCACACCATAGCTTGGCCGCTGGACAGCAAAACTTACGGCGGTTCATTTTTGTATCATTTAGACAACAACAAAGTTGCGGTGGGCTTTGTGATCGGTTTGGATTATCAAAATCCGTATTTATCACCATTTGAAGAATTTCAACGCTATAAAACACACCCCAAAATCCGCAAAATTTTTGAAGGCGGCAGACGAATCAGCTACGGCGCACGTGCACTGAGCGAAGGCGGTTTACAAAGCCTGCCTAAACTCACCTTTCCCGGCGGAGTATTAACAGGCGACGCCGCCGGCTTTTTGAATGTACCTCGCATTAAAGGCACACATACCGCCATAAAATCAGGCATGTTGGCGGCTGAAGCGGTATTTACAGTGCTGCACGGCGATGCGGCTGAGTTGCAAAAAGGTGAAGAAGCGACTCGCTATACTGAGTTATTTAAAAACAGCTGGCTTCATAAAGAGCTGCACAGTGTACGCAATGTACGACCCGCGTTCAAATGGGGCTTATTTCCCGCTTTGGCCTATGCTGCAGCAGAGGAATACATACTGAAAGGGAAAGCACCGTGGACTTTGAAGCACCACGGCACTGACCACGGCAGCCTGAAAAAAGCCAAAGACTGTCAGGTAATTGCCTATCCGAAACCCGATGGCAAGCTCACATTTGATCGTTTATCCAGTGTTTTCTTATCCGGCGTTAATCACGAGGAAAATCAACCGCCGCATTTGCGTTTGAATAATCCTGACGCAGCTATCCGTATTAACTACCGCGAATACGCCGCACCCGAAACCCGTTATTGCCCGGCGGCAGTGTATGAAATTACAGAGGAATCCGGTGAACCGCGCTTGCAAATCAATGCTCAAAATTGTGTGCATTGCAAAACATGCGACATTAAAGACCCCACTCAAAACATCACATGGACCTGCCCTGAGGGCAGCGGCGGTCCAAATTATGCGGAGATGTAAAAGATTATGTAAGTGAACAGCCATACCTTGGTTTGCTGAAATGCTGATATTTTCAATAAACCGAGCCACTCATTGATTTACATCAAAACAGTTTGCAGACATTTGTTTACAATAACCATTACGACATCAACAAAAGTATCTAGCTAAAGAGGGCAAAACCATGTGGGCAGATCTTATTTCGGAATTGTTTGAATCTTATGTGGGTATTATTTCTATCATTACCATTTTAGTAGTGGTGGTGATTGCAGCTTATATGTTTTTTTGGGTAAAAAAACAAGCAAATACAGACGGCGAAAGTCGTCAATAATGAAAGTTTCCTCTTGATGTGTGTTTGGGCGTGGCGTTTGCCACGCCTTTTTTTCATATTTTAAAATCTGTCATTGGGGTTTATCAGCGGGCAAACAAAGTGTAAGCACCGGTAAAGCGGCGTTTGAAATAAGACTGGCTCAAATTTTCAGTACGAATAACACCTTTGCTTGACGGCGCATGAATAAACTGATCATTGCCAATGTATAAACCCACATGCGAAAACGGCTGACCGGTTGTATTAAAAAACACCAAATCACCTACCTGTAAATCACTCTGCCTGATGTGCTGTGAAGCAGCCGCAATGTTCTTGGCTGTGCGCGGCAAGCTCACCCCCAAGGCTTGACGATAGAGATACTGCACCATACCACTGCAATCAAACCCTTGCCGCGAACTGCCGCCGTAAACATAGGGTGTTCCGATAAGGCTCATGCCATGCAGCATCAATTCCTGTCCACCTTCTCGCTGACTGATGTGTTTGATGCGAACAGCATTTTTATTAGAAGCAATCACGGCTGAGCGCGGCGGTTTATCTGAGCCGCACCCAACCAGTACCACCGACAAACCAAAGCAAAGACAGGCGGCAATCAATCGATTAGAAACAATAAATGCCATGTATCTACTCTTTTTTGGGTTATTTTTCAGGTAGCCTAATGATTACACATGAAAACTTTCACCGCAACCGCATTCATCTTTGACGTTGGGGTTGGCAAATTTAAACCCTTCTTGCAAACCTTCTTTGGTGTAATCAAGTTCCGTACCGTCAAGATAAGTCAGGCTTTTCGGATCAACAAATACTTTCACGCCGTGTTCTTCAAATACCACATCTTCCGGCAACGTGTCGTCCACAAATTCCAAAGTATATGCCATGCCGGAGCAGCCGCTGGTTTTGACACCAAGCCGTATGCCTTCGCCTTTGCCGCGTTTTTGTAAAAACTGTTGAATATGATTAGCAGCGTTGCTGGTGAGGGTAATCATGATAAAACTCCGTGGTTATTTTTTATAACGTTTGTGTTGTTTTTTTGAAGCAAATGAACTCAATTTTCACCGCTTGGCATCTTAGAAAGTGGGTAAGTGCGTCGCTGTTATCCCTGTATAAAAACAGAATTATTTTCAGGCAGCCTAAAACGCAGCACCTTGTTATTTTGATTTTTTGTAAATAACACAATAATCCGCTTTCACCATAAGCAATCTGAACAACAGAGAACAGCAAATTGCAATATCAATTTTACCGCTTGTTACAGACGGCAAACGACCTATTGCCGTTATTTTTCGTAACGGCAAATCTTGATGTACCCATCAATCACTTATCGTGTTTTTTCCGATAGTCTGCCACAGCGGCTTTAATTGCGTCTTCCGCCAAAATTGAACAGTGAATTTTAACCGGCGGCAGAGCAAGTTCTTCGGCGATTTCACTGTTTTTAATTGTCAAGGCTTCGTCAAGGTGTTTGCCTTTTACCCATTCCGTAATCAAACTGGACGAAGCAATTGCCGAACCGCAACCATAAGTTTTGAATTTGGCATCTTCAATCACACCCTCATCATTTACTTTGATTTGTAATTTCATTACATCACCGCAAGCAGGCGCACCAACCATACCGGTGCCGACACTGTCATCGCCTTTGTCGAACGAGCCGACATTGCGCGGGTTTTCGTAGTGATCAATGACTTTATCGCTGTATGCCATATTTGCTGCTCCTTGGGAATATTTTATTTGTCGTATTTCTAATCTTATCGGCAATACTTCAAGATTGCACATTATTATAGGCTGCCTGAAAAAATAATCTGTTATTTTTCAGGTAGCCTGTGTGCCTAGTGCGTTGCCCACTGCACGCTGTTTAAATCCACGCCTTCTTGGTGCATTTCCCACAAAGGTGAAAGTTCGCGCAATTTACCGATTTTGGATTTAATCAGATTCGCGGCATAATCCACTTCTTCTTCAGTAGTAAAACGCCCAAAAGTAATTCGCAGAGAGCTGTGTGCCAGTTCATCGTTGCGTCCCAAAGCCCGCAGTACATAGCTTGGCTCTAAGCTCGCGGAAGTACATGCCGAACCGCTGGAAACCGCCAAATCTGTTACTGCCATAATCAGGCTTTCGCCCTCAACAAAATTAAAACTGATGTTCAAATTTTGAGGGGCACGCTGCTCAAGGTCGCCGTTAATATAGACTTCTTCGATGCCTTTAATACCGTCCAAAAAGCGTTCACGCAATTTTAAGGCGTGCGCACGGTCTTTATCCAATTCCAAGCGTGCCAACCGATAGGCTTCCCCCATGCCGACAATTTGGTGTGTCGGCAATGTGCCGCTGCGAAAACCGCGCTCATGACCGCCTCCGTGTATTTGTGCTTCTAAGCGCACACGTGGTTTGCGCCGCACATACAATGCACCAATGCCCTTCGGTCCATAAATTTTATGAGCCGACAAGCTCATTAAGCCGATGTGGTTTTTATTCACATCAATCACCACTTTTCCCGCCGCTTGTGCCGCATCTACATGAAACAGAATGCCTTTTTCTTGACACAACGCACCAATGGCTTCAATGTCTTGAATCACGCCGATTTCATTATTCACCCACATGATGCTGACCAAAATGGTATCGTCGCGCATGGCGGCTTTGAGATCGTCCAAATCCAATAAACCATTGTCGCGCACACCCAGATAAGTAACTTCAAAACCCTCGCGCTCCAATTCGCGCATGGTATCCAACACCGCTTTGTGTTCGGTTTTAACCGTAATTAAATGTTTGCCTTTGCCTTGATAAAAATGCGCTGCGCCTTTAATGGCAAGGTTGTCAGACTCGGTAGCACCGGAAGTAAAAATAATCTCTTTACTGTCCGCACCAATCAGATCAGCCACTTCTTGGCGCGCATTTTCCACCGCCTCTTCCGCAGCCCAGCCAAAACTGTGGCTATTGGAAGCAGGGTTGCCAAATTGCTCAGTTAAATAAGGAATCATTTTTTTTGCGACACGCGGATCAACCGGCGTGGTGGCGGCATAGTCAAGATAGATTGGTGTTTTGATGGTCATGGTGTATTCCTTTTTTTAAGTTGTCTTTTTTATATTCGTTGTTTGTGTTTTATTCAGGGCGTATCCATTCGATTGTGGTTTGAGTGTTATCAATAATCTGTTGCCGGCGGTTCAGCGCGCATTGCAAACTGATGCCGCGCAAATGATTATCAATGGTTTGATTTAAATCTGTCCATAAGTCGTGAGTAAGGCAAGGTTCGCCGTCGAGGCAATCACCATCACCGCCGCATTGCGTGGCATCCAGCGTATCCTCCACTGCCAAAATAACATCAGCAATATTAATCTCATGCGCCCCTCGCCCCAATACATAACCACCGCCCGGTCCGCGTACACTCTCCACCAAACCGGCACGGCGCAGCTTACCGAATAATTGCTCCAAATAGGACAAAGAAATGCGTTGCCGCTCGCTGATAGCGGTTAGATTCACCGCGCCCGAGTTGGCATAAAGTGCCAAATCCAGCATTGCGGTAACGGCAAAACGCCCCTTGGTGGTTAAGCGCATGACTATTACTCGTCTGTTAAACTTTGGTGAATTATCCAATACCTGAGTAATTTAATCAAGTATAACAACCGGCTGCCTGAACGGCTTCAAATACCGTATAAACACCGTTAAACCTTTATGCAGGTCTATCCAGCCTCCGCCGGCACTTCCCATAACAGCATTGCCCCGTAGATGTTCTCTGTGGTGTACAAAATTAAAGAGCAGTAAAATCAATGCGCAATTTCAACGATGGCAGATCGACTGGTTTCATCCGAATAAAATTATTGTTATTTTACATTGACAAACAAACCCACTTAACACACCAAAAATCCGCACGGAAACCACATTTATCCGTTTTCTATGTGATTGCTTACATAAATAAAATGGTAAAAATTTGTCTGCGCCAGACAACGGTTAAAAAGTCTGTTAAGGCTGTACAGCAAAGGAATCACTTCTGCGAATACCTTAAAATCAGAACATTTTGCCTGAACAAATTTGGAATTTGTGGTATGGTTTAAGGAATGTAATCTCCGGCCTTTGGCTGGCATCATTCGGTGTTTGAGGGTGGTATGCTCGCTTCAAAAACATCACTCTTTATAAGGCGAGGCGGCGCGTATTTCTGCCGATAAGTACTGTTAAAACCACAACAAAATTTAAGTAAAACTGAAAAAGCTGACCAATGCAATACAGAATTCACTCCTCTTTAATAAAGAGCCGCACACCTTAGAATTTCGCTTTTTTATCGTATTTATTGACTTCAATCAGCAGCACTTCAAAGTCAGTTGGTTATATTATATTTAGAACAATATTTTTTAAAACTCATACTTTATTTGCAATGATTTCTATTTGGCACTCGGGAAAATTCTGGCTCAAGCTGTGTTTTATGAGCCTGATTATCGGCTTGTTTGTTTTGCTGTTTCGGCAATTCGGCATACCCTATTTTTTAAGTATTCCCCGAATTGAAACTGCCTTGCAGCGTGCATTTGAAGACACGCAACGCCGCGTTTCTTTTGGCAAAAATTTTGAATATTCCTTATTACCCCGTCCCACGGTTGTCCTGCATCAAGTACGATTGAGCGCACCCGGCAAACCCATGCAAACAGATATCAGCATCGACACCATGCGCATCGGCTTCGCTTGGCAAAGCCTGCTTGGATTTACCAAAATCGAAAAATGGCAATGGAATGGTATTTCTGCCGACTTATACCAGCTGCCCAATCAACAATGGAGCACCACCGATTTATTTCATTTATGGAAAAAAAACGAGCAAACCATCGCCATAAATCGTCTGCAGCTTCGTGATTTACAGCTTAATATTCATGACCTTACCGGACAATGGCATCATTTCACCCACATTAATTTAAACACCCGCGCATTAAGTGAAAACAGCACTTCATTTTCTGTAAACGGTAGCTGGGCAACAGCAAATTTGCCTCCGATTCAATGGGAAATAACAGGAGAAAGTCAGCAAGGCACTCCGCGGCAGTGGAACAATATTCATCTGTTATTTGATGCCGATTTGCCTTACTTCGGCAAAGGTCAAGGAAGTATCCGATTGAACGGACAATGGCAAAAAGATCAAAATTCCTTACAAAGCAACAATATTCAGTGGCAATGGATTAGCAATAATCATCAATTCAGCGCGGAAGGTACGGGGAAAAATTGGCAGCTGGGTTTGTCGCACCTGCAACTGGAACAGGCCAATGCCTTGGCAACAACAAAAATGAATGATGAAAAAGTAAACGTCAATTTCGTCCTCAACAAGCTAACCAAACAAGCACAAAACTGGCATTTGGCTCATTTTCAAGTTGATAACTCTTGGCAAAATCAGGAAAACAAGCCATTGCTTACCATTAACGGTGATGACTTTTTTTCAGACAGCCAACAATGGGAATTGGAGCAATTGCACATCAGCAGCTATCAGCCTGCCTCTGCCTCAACGCCTTATCGCCGCTGGGACAGTAAATTAAACGGCAAAGTAACGGGGCGAGGACTTCAATCAGTACAAGCCAATTTATCCGGTAGCTTTGACGAAAGCCCTGTTCAGCTTCAAGCAACTTGGTTGAATGTAAGCGATTCAAATCAACATCCGCAGCTTTCAGGCAGCCTGAAATTAAATCGGCTGTCATTACATCCTTATTGGCAAACACAAGAGGCAAACAACCAAATACCCCGTTGGCAAGAAAACTGGCGGACATGGCTGGGTGATGCGCAGCTGAATTGGCAATTTGACATTGGACAAGTCAGCTCACCCAAGCTTCAAATTGAGTCAATAACCGGACACATTAATGCCACCTCAAATTACTTTTTGGTGGATTCTGTACAAGCCAAATTATACGAAGGAACGAGCAATGCCCGTCTGGAAGTCAGCAACCGCACGCCGCTGCAATGGCATTTGCAGCAAGACTTAAAACACATTCAAATACAACCGTGGTTGCAAGACCAATTGGATTTTCATCATCTTTCGGGAATCGGCGAAGTATCTTTACAAGTCAGCAGTCAAGGAAACAACCAAGCCGAATGGCTGCAGCACCTAAAAGGGAATGCCTTGCTACAAGTACAGCACGGCAGTTGGCGCGGCTTAGACATCAATAATATTTTGAATCAAAACAAAGGGAACACCAGCATCGCTTTTGCCGACACCAGCAACACCGAATTTAAGCAACTTATCATTCGCTTGCCCGTTGAAAACGGCATCAGCAAAGACAGCACCACGCAATTGACCTCTGACAATTTTCTCGTTACTGGACAAGGTGAAATCAACTGGCCAACCCGCGCCATAGATTATCACCTGCAAATAGAGACAGAAAAAAACCAACAGCAAAACCGTTTGCCTTTAATCATCAGCGGTAATTTGGATCACCCGAATTTCCGTCTGGATTTTCAAAAACTCACTCATGGCTTGAACACGCCGCAAGAAAAACAAGACAGCATAATACAAACCTTAAAACGCCAATGGCAGTGGCTCAATCAAGGAAACCGCCCTGCCTCATCGCCTGAAACACAGCCATGAATACTGCCGCCGTAAAACCGTGGTTTCGCCCGCCGCCCGCAGTAAAAGTACAGCATGTCGCCGTAGTGGGGGCAGGCATTGCTGGCGCGGCAACTGCTTTTGCCTTAGCCGCACGCGGCATACACGTTACCGTGTTGGAAGAAAATCAACCCGCCACCGCTGCTTCAGGCAACCGACAAGGCTTGCTCTACGCCAAAATCTCTCCACACAACACCGCGCAAACCGAATTATTATTGGCGGGTTATCGTTTCAGCCGCCAATTACTGACGCAAACACTGCCGCTTGAATATTGGCAAACCTGCGGTGTTTTACATTTAAACCACAACGAGCGTGAAACCGAACGTAACCGCCAATTGGCAGCGCGTTTTCCTAACCACGATTTATATCAAGCCGTCAATGCTGAAGAAGCCGGTGAATTAGCAGGTATTGAATTGGATATTGGCGGTTTGTGGTGGCATCAAGGTGCTTGGATACACCCGCCTTCTTGGGTAAATACCTTATTAACCCACCCCAATATTCGCGTCATCGCCCATGCCCGTGTACGCACCTTGGAAATAAAAGAAAACGGCTGGGACGTGGTTTATCAATTAACTGAAAACAATGAAGCCTGCACACTTCACGCCTCACATGTTGTGGTGTGCGCCGGCATAAACAGCAACCGATTTCAACCGTTCACCGATTGGACGCTTCACCCCATTCGCGGACAAACCACCACGGCGAATTCAGGTGAATTGGCAAAAAAACTGCGTTGTGCATTAAGCGGTGAGAGCTATATCAGCCCGTCTTGGCAGAATAAAGTGTGTTTTGGTGCAACTTTTTTACCGCAAAACAACGACAACCATCTGCACCTTGATGATGAAACGCATAATTGGCAAACTTTGGCGCGTTTACATCTCGCGCTGGCACACGATATTCAGGCAGCCTCACAACACACAATCCGCCCGCAAGGACATGCCGCCGTGCGCTGTGATGCGTTTGATCATTTACCCATTGTCGGCGTAGCGGGCAATGCCGCCGCCATGCGCCGAGTGTATGCCCGCTTGGCTTCAGATAAAAATTATCGGATTAATGATGATTGCCCCTACTGGAACGGTTTGTATGTCAACACAGCGCACGGCAGCCGCGGTCTGGCAACCGCACCCATCTGCGGTGAAGCCATTGCCTGCGCCATTTTGGGCTTACCCTCACCCTTATCCATGCGTTTGCAAACCGCTTTACACCCCAATCGCCTGATTATTCGCGGGATAACGCATCATTGACCAACGCCGCCGGTATCTTATTGATGCTGCCTGCGCCCATATTCAGCAACACATCACCATCTTGCAAGATATGCAGCAATGTTTCAGGCATATCGTCCACGTTCGCCGCATAAATCGGCTCAACCCGCCCCAACACCCGCACCGCACGCGCCAATGCTTTGGCATCTGCCGCCACAATCGGCTCTTCCCCTGCGGCATAGACTTCTGTCAGTACCAAGCTGTCCACACTGCCCAATACCGACACAAAATCTTCAAACAAATCACGGGTACGGCTATAACGATGCGGCTGAAATGACAACACCAGCCGCCGTTCAGGATACGCACCGCGGGCAGCGGCGATGGTTGCCGCCATTTCCACAGGGTGATGACCGTAGTCATCAATCAACAATGCCGTGCCACCATTGGGCAGCGGGATTTCACCGTAATTTTGAAAACGCCGCCCGACACCGCCAAAATGCAGCAAACCCGCCTGAATGGCTTCTGTCGGCACATCACATTCCAGTGCCACTCCAATTACCGCCAAGGCATTTAATACATTGTGCCTACCGGGCATATTCACCGTTACCTGAAACGGAGCAACCCCTTTTTTACGGGTGTGAACGGTAAAACGCATTTGTGCACCGCTGGTTTCAATGTCAGCAGCATATAAATCGGCTTCTGCATCCAGCCCGTAAGTAACATAAGGTTTATTGATTTTCGGCAAAATAGCGCGCACGTGTTCACTATCAACACACAAAAATGCCTTGCCGTAAAACGGCATTCGATGCACAAAATCAATAAAGGCTTGGTAAAGATTATCAATATTGTGATCATAAGTATCCATGTGATCGGCATCAATATTGGTAATCACTGTAAAAAGCGGCGTTAAATACAAAAACGAAGCATCTGATTCATCGGCTTCCGCCACAATATATTGCCCCTTGCCCAATTTGGCATTGCTGCCCGCCGCCGTGAGCCGTCCGCCGATGACAAAAGTCGGATCTAAGTTTGCTGCCGCCAATACCGAAGCCGTTAAACTGGTGGTGGTGGTTTTACCGTGCGTACCGGCTATGGCAATACCCGAACCAAAACGCATAATTTCTGCCAGCATCATTGCCCGAGGAATCACCGGAATTTTATGAATCAGCGCGGCAGTTACCTCGGGGTTATCGTTTTTCACTGCGGTAGAAGTAACGACAACATCTGCCCCTGCAATATTTTCGGCAACATGCCCTTGATACACCGCCACGCCGATTTCTTGTAAGTGTTGAGTGGCGGCGTTTACCGCCATGTCCGAACCGGAAATACGGTAGCCTTGATTGTGCAGTACTTCGGCAATGCCGCACATACCCGTACCGCCGATACCGACAAAATGAATGTGTTTAATGCGATTTTTCATGGTGTTTCGCTTCTTTCAGGCAGCCTGTTATCTGGTGTCAAATGGTAATAAAAATGCTGAAAAGGATAGCAGATTTCACGATTTTCAAACAGGCTGAATAAACGAAAACAAATAAACCACAGGCTTAGCATCTCACCGCAGCAATCTGTTTTTAACACCATTACTATTTTGATTTTTTCTTGTTGTATTTATACTTACAACCATTCTTCCTTGCTGATCTTAAACCCTGCCCTTAAGGGTGAAGTGCAGGATTAAACTGCGGCATTATCATCAAGACCTGCTCTGCTTTAAAAACGAAACTGCTATATAATCCGGCATCTTCAAATTCATGCTCTTGCTTGCCTGAAAGCACCGTAATGTCCAATCTCAGAAAAGGCACACTCTTCGCCCTGCTTTCCAATTTACTTTTCGGCGTACTGTATTTATACAGCGGCTGGATGAAGCCCTTAAGCGGCAGTGATGTATTTGCTTGGCGCATGGTCAGCATGTTGCTGGCATTGTGGCTCGTGGTTTTAATCACCCGCAACGGGCATGAAATCTTTCGTTTTGCCTACAAAATCGGCAAAGATAAGAAAAAATGGGCATTGATTGTGCTGCCGACGCCGATTGTTGCCAGTCAATTGTGGTTATTCATGTGGGCACCGGTAAATGGCTATGCCGTGGACGTTGCCATGGGTTATTTTTTGTTTCCGCTGGCAATGGTATTGTGCGCCCGCGTGTTTTTTAAAGAAAAATTAAACGCAGCACAATGGCTGGCAGTTGCCTTGGCAGCAATGGGCGTGATGTATGAATTGTGGCGGACGCACGCGTTTTCATGGGTAACTTTATGGGTTTTCAGCACGTATCCGATCTACTATTTTCTGCGCCGTCATTTCGGCGTACCCGCACTCACCGGCTTATTGTTGGATTTAACCCTGATTGCGCCGTTTGCCGCCGTTTATCTTTATTGGCAAACCGACGTTGCCGCCTTGTTGTCAGCACCAAGCCTATTTTGGTTACTGATTCCGTTTTTGGGCATCATCAGTGCCGCCGCCATGCTGTTAAATTTACAAGCCAACCGCCTGCTGCCGTCCAGCATATTCGGCATGATGAGTTATTTAGAACCGATTATCTTGTTTCTGCTGGCAATAACCGTTTTACACAACCCCATTGCCGCAAACGCCATACCCACTTACATACTGATTTGGCTGGGTTTAAGCGTAATGATTTTCGACGGCTGGCGAAAGACAAAAATGGAGCAATCTTGCTAAACAAAGAAATCACTCATACAAGCACACAAACAATACAGCATTCAGATAAAAATGATTGTACTGATGCTTGCAACAACGAATCATTTACTTTTCAGGCAGCCATCGGAAAATCCGCACAGCACCAACCAATCTGAGTTATTGTCAAAATCTATTCATATTGGCAAAGGATACGCAGCAAAGCAGTTTGGATAAGCAGATTGCGGTATAATTGCCGACAAATTTTGGCTGCATTACCAATCCATTATCAACGCCAGCAATCTCACCCTTTCACTTTTGCAATAAGCCGCCATGTCCTCACCCAAATCCAAAACCCCCTTAATTCACCGCCCTTGGTTTGCTTTTGTAAGCTCCATGCGCTTTGCCGTTGCCTTGCTTTGCTTATTGGGACTGGCTTCCATTATCGGCACCGTATTAAAACAAAATGAAAGTGCTGCCGGTTATTTAGTGGAATTCGGTCCGTTTTGGTCAAAAATCTTTGATTTTTTGGGTCTTTATGATGTGTATTCATCATCATGGTTTGTGTTGATTATGCTGTTTTTGGTGCTGTCCACCGGATCATGTTTGTGGCGCAATATTCCGCCGTTTTTGCGGGAAATGCGCTCATTCCGCCTGAAAGCCACACGCCAATCTTTAGAACACTTGCACCACAGTGCTTTACTGGCAGCAGCACCCAGCGCAGCCGTTGCCGAGCGTTATTTAAATGTTTCAGGCTTTGCCACACGCATTCAACAGCGCAGCAACGGTGAAACATTGTTAGCAGCAAAAAAAGGCAGCCTTGGAAAATTGGGTTATATCTGTGCGCACATCGCCATTATCGTGATTTGTTTGGGCGGTTTGATTGACAGCAATATGGGTTTGAAGCTCGGCGTATTAACAGGCAGGCTGAAACCCGACAACAACACTTTACTGGCAAAAGACTTCAGCCCTGAAAGCAAATTAAACAGCAACACATTATCGTTTCGCGGCGATGTCAGCATCAGAGAAGGACAAGGTGCAGATGTGGTGTTTTTGAATACAGGCAAAGGTTTTTTGGTGCAGGATTTACCGTTTTCAGTGGATTTACGCCGTTTTCATGTGGATTACTACGACACCGGCATGCCGAAGAATTTTGCCAGCGACCTCACCATTACCGATAAAAAAACAGGTAAAACCCAAGATGCCACCATTAAAGTCAATCACCCGCTCACCGTGGACGGCATTACCATTTATCAAGCCAGTTTCGGCGACGGCGGTTCTGATTTAAATTTTCAAAGCTGGGATTTGGCTTCAGGCAGCCGCGAATTTGTGCCGTTGAACGCCATATCAATGAACACGTTTCCGCTGACTTTGGGCAAGCAAGCCTACCAATTGGAATTCGGTGAATTACGCCCGATTAACGTCGAAAACACAGCGGCAGATTCCGCAGAAACATCAGAAACATGGCAGCAAAAATTCTCAGACGTGGGCAGCGTCAATCAAAACAAAAAACAACAAAATGTCGGCGCAACCATCAGCTATAAAATCCGTGACCAAGCCGGTCAAGCGCGTGAATACATGAACTACATCAGCCCATTGCTGCGCGATGGTGCGTATTTTTATGCCACCGGAGAAAGAGCCAATGTCGGTGAACCGTTTCGCTGGTTAATGCTGCCTGCTGACCAAACCAATGACTTGAATACATTTATGGCGTTTCGCCAAGTATTGCGTGATGAGCAGCTGCGTGAAAAAGCGGCACTGCTCGCTGTACAAGGCGTGGACAGCAATATTCGCCCCGCTTTCACGGAGGCTGTACGCAATGTGCTGCGCTTGTTCAGCCAAGGCGGCTACGTGGCGTTAAATGATTTTATTCAAACCAAAATCCCAGCCGAAGAACAAGATCGGCTGCGCGAATTTTTCTATCAAGTGTTGTATGGCAGTGCCAATATTGTTTTGGACGAAGCATTAAAACTGCAAAACGGCGAATGGAAAGCATCGGAACAGCGCAATCAATTTCTACTCAACAGTCTGGACGCATACACCGGTTTAACCCGTTTTCCGGCGCCGATTTTGATGCAATTGGATAACTTTAAAGAAGTGCGCTCATCGGGATTACAAATGACACGCTCACCTGGGCAATTTTTGGTTTATCTCGGCTCGGTTTTACTGGTTTTGGGTACCGTTTTTATGTTTTATGTCCGTGAAAAACGCGCTTGGCTGCTGTTTGGCGGCAACGGCGTTCATTTTGCCATGAGTGCCTCTCGCCACCAACGCGATTTGGATAGCGAATTTTCCGAACACATAAACAAATTACAGCAATTAGCGAAGGATTTATCGCATGACTAAGCCGCAATCGCCTGCTTTGCCGCAACATGAGCTATTGGCAAATCACAGTATTTGGCATTCACTGAGCCGATGGGACTGGCTGTTTGCCGTTTTTATCGCAGCAGCAGGGGTGTTTGTCCAATTCATCTTCAGCGAACACCACATGAATTATTATGAAATAATTATTTTATGGTGTTCGGTTATTGCTGCTGTATTATTGGGCTGGTTTTTCAAACCATTGCGCTGGTATATACCTGTGGTATTGGCTTTGGCGTATCTTGGCGTGAGTCTTTACGGCAATGATTTTTCTTCAGGCAGCCAAAAATTTTTATTGCGCTACTTCTTCACCAGCCAATCGGCAATCATGTGGCAGTGTGCCTTAATTTTTCTGGCTTTTTTCTGCTATTTATTTGGCACAATCGCCGCCTACCGTAAAGAAACCGATAAAAATGCTTTGCTGGATATTGGCTGCGGCTTAGGCTGGGCAGCCGCAGTGATGGGTTTGGTAGGCTTATTGGTACGCTGGTATGAAAGCTACTTGCTTCGCCCCGATGCAGGGCATATCCCCGTGTCTAATCTTTATGAAGTATTTATTTTATTCATGGTCATCACTGCGCTGATGTATGCCTACTATGAAGGCAAATTTCAAATGCAGCGGCTGGGTGCATTTGTTTATTTCTTCTTGTCGCTGTTGGTGATATTTGTGTTGTGGTACAGCTTGGCGCGGAATGCTCAAGAAATTCAGCCGCTGATTCCCGCATTGCAATCATGGTGGATGAAAATTCACGTTCCTGCCAACTTTATTGGTTACGGCGCGTTTTGTATGGCGGCGATGTTTGGTGTGGCTGAATTGTGGAAAATAAAACGCCCGCAGGCAAAATGGCTGCCTGAAGCCGCTGCCATTGAAGAAGTGATGTACAAAGCCATTGCTGTGGGTTTTCTGTTTTTTACCATTGCCACCATTTTGGGTGCGCTGTGGGCAGCAGACGCTTGGGGACGCTATTGGAGCTGGGACCCCAAAGAAACATGGGCATTTATCGTGTGGCTGAACTACGCCGTGTGGCTGCACATGCGTTTGGTGGCTGGCTGGCGCGGTAAAATTTTGGCGTGGTGGGCGGTTATCGGCTTATTCATCACCGCTTTTGCTTTCGTTGGCGTCAATATGTTTTTAAGCGGGTTGCATTCCTACGGAACACTGTAAGAAACACAATGCAGATGAGCCAATGCGGTATCGGCATCTGCATTTTTACATAGCCAAACCATCTAACGATGACAGTGTATTGTTTGGGTTTGGCTATTTTAAAATCAGCTTACCGCTGTTTCTTTCAGGCAGCCTGAAAACACCAAGGTAAACCATAGCGACGCGGTATTTCGGTTACAGTATATTTTTCAAATACCACAAAAATTTTAATTTGAATTATTTTAATTTGAATCGGAGGTTGGCATGTTCAAAAAACCGGAAGAAGTCATCATGGCCATTTTGGCACTGTTGTGGGTATTATTGACTTATTTTCTTTGCCGCTGCGCTGCCATGCCGATACATACCCTGCTTTTCATCACCTTATTCACATTTATTTGGGCAGTATCGTTTTTTCTGCTCTGGCAACGCAATTTAACCCGTTTTATTTGGCCGCTTTTTTTGGGGTTACTCGTGGCTTGCTGGTGGCCTGCGCTAGACTGGCTGGCTGAAAAAAATCTTCTGCTGCCGCAAGTCGCAAACCAGACACTCATTATCAATCTGCCTTGGTATGCCACTTGGACAGCGAAAAGCATCTATGCCCTTGTTCCTGTTATTGTGGGCTACCTCATCATGTGGAAATTAAACCATCGTCCTAAACCGGATATTTCCATGCCTTGATGATTGAAATGACAAGCACGACATGACCAACACCCTCAGCGAATTTCACCGCCGACAACAAGCGCAGCAAGCATTGCGCCGCGCCCGCATATCTGCCGGTATTTTATTACTGCTGATGTTGGTGTTGTTTTTCATCTCTGCATATTATCTGCCGCGCTATCCATTGTTAGGCTACCTGAAAGCCTTCAGCGAAGCGGCACTGGTGGGCGGGCTGGCGGATTGGTTTGCCGTAACGGCACTTTTCCGCCGCCCTTTTCGGCTGCCTATTCCGCACACCGCTATTTTGCCGCGAAAACAAAAACAAATTGCCGAATCATTCGGTCATTTTATTGAACACAACTTTTTGCAAAGTAAATCCATTGCCGTTCGCGTGTATCAATTGCAAGTTCTGCCCCGTTTGCTTGCATGGCTGGCGCAACCGAAAAACCGCAGCGAATTTATGCCGCAGCTTGCCGCACAAATACCCGTCTTGATTCACAGCATTCCGCCCGAAAAAATTGCCGCTTTAATCAGCAAATGGGCGGCACAAAACGGCAACGGGCAAACATTGGGGGTTTTACTTGCCGATATACTCACTCTTTCGCATCAACAAGAAATCAACCATTCTTTACTGCGCCGCCTTATTCCGGAAATCAGAAATCGGCTGAAGCAAGAATCCACCCAACAATTATTGGAACAAAGCCTATTGGCTTGGGCGGGAAAAATAGAAACCGAAGCACCGTCTTCATGGGAAAAATTAAAAACCCAGTTAAAAATCGGCTTGGCAGAAAAAATGGACGATTGGGCGGCAAAAAAAATCATTGGCTGGGCAGATGCTTATCTTGAAGATGCCTTAAAACAACCACAACACAGCCTGTGGCAGCATTATGAAAAATTGTTTCACTACACCACAGAAAACCTCAAACATAACTCAGACTGGCAGCAACAATTAGCCGCACACAAATACCAATGGGCGCAAAGCGAAGGATTGCAAAATATCTTAATCCGCTTTTGGCAAAACGGGTACCAATGGAGTTTGCATGATGTACAACAATCTGATTCACTGATTCAGCAGCAGCTCAACCGCCTGCTGGATTATGCGCTAAACCAAGCGCACCAAAATCCGCGCTTTTTAAAGCGCAGCAACGCCCGTTTGGCTTGGTGGGTAAAGCAACTGGTTGAGCAGCACAAACACCAAGCCACCGTCTTTATTACCGAAAAAATCAATGCTTGGAACAGCCAAGAAATCACCGAAAAATTAGAATTGAATATTGGCAAAGACTTACAATACATTAGAATCAACGGCACACTTGTGGGCGGTTTAGCCGGTTTATTGATTTACCTTTTATCCACTTGGCTGCTTCATTAAAGCCATAAAAAAATACAGCGGTTTCATTTCAACAGCATAGCACACCGTGGCGGTACAACCGTAATCTTATTCATACCGATACAAAATTAAATCAGTATTGGTTTATATTTTGTAAAAAGAATGTAGTCAGACCAAAATCAATGCACGTCAAACACCATGCTTTCCGCACCCCTTTAATCCCCGTTTGCGAAACAGTACAATCATTGTTTCTGCTATTTATCCGGTTATCAACCCAATGAAAATTGCCACTTGGAATGTTAATTCCCTGAAAGTTCGTCTACCGCAGGTTTTGGATTGGTTAAAACAACAATCTCCTGATGTTTTGGTATTACAAGAATTAAAATTGGAGCATCACCAATTTCCTGAGGAAGCCTTTCGCAACGAAGGTTTTCAGGCAGCATGGAATGGCCAAAAAACCTATAACGGCGTTGCCATTATCAGCAAACACCCCATTGAAGACGTGCAAGCCGATATGCCCGCTTTTGCCGACGAACAAAAGCGCGTGATTGCGGCTAGCATAAACGGCATCCGTATTGTTGATGTGTATTGCGTAAACGGCGAAGCCATCGACAGCGATAAATATATCTATAAACAACACTGGTTTACCGCTTTACAGCACTATATGCAGCAAGTGTTGGCACAGCATGAAAACACCGTATTGCTGGGGGACTTTAATATCGCGCCGACAGACATAGACGTGTACGATCCGGAAAAATGGCGCGGCAAAATTTTGTGTTCCGCAGCAGAACGGCAATGGTTTCAAAATCTGTTGGATTTGGGCTTAACCGACAGTTTGCGCCTTATCAACCCTGATGCGCCGAATTTCACATGGTGGGACTACCGCATGAATATGTTCCGCCGCAAACTGGGTTTGCGCATTGATCATATCCTCACCAGCCCCGCGCTGACAGTCCGCCTGAAAGAAGCTGCTGTGGACACTGCCCCGCGCGGCTGGGAACGCCCCAGCGACCACGCACCTGTATATGCCGTGTTTGGATAAATATCGGGCAGTAACCGTTTTTTGACCACCATTGAGTTATCGGTTATCAGCAAACAGTTCATTCAAAATCATCATAAAACACAACAACACCCATGAATATCTGGCAACTTTTCCATAAACTGCGCCCGTTTGTGCGCCCCTATCGCCTGCTGGTAATCAGTACTTTACTGCTTACCCTAATCGGCGCATTGGCGGCTCAAGTAAACGCCATAACACTGCAATATACAGTGGACAGCATCAATGCTTTAGTGGAAGGGCATCAGGGTGTGGCAGCGGGCGGACGCATTCTCACCATTATCAGCATCGTTCTGCTCTCCAAAGAAATCATCAACACGCTGGTTACATTCGGGCAAAAATTTTACGGTGAAAAACTGCGTATTTTGGTATCACAGGATCTGGCACAAGCCATTATTGAACGTTTCCTCACCTATAAACTCACTTTTTTCAGCGACGACGATAACCAAGCAGGCAAACTCCAAACCCGTATCGACCGCGGCATTGGTTCACTCACGCGTTTGGTACAAATCTTCTTTATTGACATCTTGCCTTTGTTTACCACTGCGGCAGTGGCATTGGGCTTGATGTATTACGCCAATGTGTGGGTGGGTTTGGTGGCAACCTTGATTGTGCCGCTGTATTTTTGGATTACCTACAAACAAGCACAAAAATTAGCAGGCTGGCGGCGAATGTTCCGCAGCAATATGGAGAAAAAAAGCCAAGGAATTATTGGGATTATCCAATCCATCACGGTTATTAAATCATTCAACCGCGAAGCCATTGAAGCCGATAAACAACTCACTTTGCAAAAAACGCTCACCGCCAACCAAATGCACACGCGCCAACTGGGTTTTGTGTTCGACGGTTTAAAATCATTTGTGGAACAAATCGGCGTGGTGTTAATTATTATTCTCACCGCTTTTCTGGTGCTGCAAGGCAAAATGAGCATCGGCATGATTATGTATCACGTATTGCTGTTTAATAACGTGTCTGCACCCATTCGCTCCTTACACCGCATTTACGATGAAATGAACGACGCGCTGATTTACGCCGAAAGTTTCTTCAACATCATCGAAGCCGAAAATGAAGTAGAACCTTCAGGCAGCCTGAAACCCGCACCCATTCGAGGTAAATTTGAACTGAAAAACGTGGATTTTCATTATCCGAACGGACACCGCGCACTCAAAAACATCAATATGGAAATCCGCCCCAACGCCATTACTGCACTGGTGGGCTTGTCAGGCGCAGGGAAATCCACGCTGATCAGTCTTTTGGATAAATTCTATGCACCCCAATCCGGCAGCATTTGCCTTGACGGCGTGAACTTAAACGACATTGATACCCAATATCTGCGTGAAAACATTGGTTTGGTTTTACAAAAAAACCATATTTTCAGCGGCAGCATTGCTGAAAATATCCGCTACGGCAACATGAATGCAAACCAAGCCGAAATCGAAGCCGCAGCCCGGCAAGCCTCCATTCACGAACAAATCACACAACTGCCGCAAGGCTATGACAGCGACGCGCTTACACTCTCGGGCGGGCAGCAGCAGCGCATTGCCATTGCCCGCATGTTTCTGAAAAACCCGCCGATTATTTTCTTAGACGAACCCACAGCCAGCCTTGATGCCATCGCTGCCGAACAAATCAAAAACAGCCTTGATGCGATTAAACAAAACCGCACAGTGATTATCATCTCTCACAGTTTAGGGCAAATCATTGATGCAGATTACACTTACGTGATGCAAAATGGTGAAATCGTTGAGCATGGCCAGCATGAAAACGTTTACGCACACGGCGGCGCGTACAAACAAATTTTTGATGCCATGGCAAAAAGTTTAAATGTGGACAAAATCGCTAAAACATTTGAACAGAACACAGCAACGCCATAAAACGCGTTTTCTGAGTTAATGCCGTATAAATCGCGTAGAATGAATAATTTCCCAAACAAACCCATTTCAACAAGCCATTATAAAATGATGCACTATCAACAAATCGCCATACACGTAGCAGAAGCCGATACCGACGCTTTATCTGACGCACTAATCGAAGCAGGCGCACTAAGCACCGCCATTGAAGACGCCTACGCAGGCACTGATAGTGAACAAGAAATTTTCGGTGAGCCGGGCATGCCCGCAGAACAATTGTGGCAAAAAAGTGTGATTGTGGCGTTATTTGATGAAGATACTGATATTGATGCCGCATTGAGCCAAGCGGCAGCAAGTGCAGACATTGCCGTGCCTGATTATGTTAAAGAAAACGTTCCAGAACAAGATTGGGTGCGCTTAACACAATCTCAGTTTGACCCCATTCAAATTTCCGAACGCTTGTGGATTACACCGTCCTGGCATGCGCAACCAAACAGCGAAGCAGTGGTTAATCTGCAATTAGACCCCGGTTTAGCATTCGGCACAGGCAGCCACCCCACCACCCGCCTGTGTTTGCAGTGGCTGGACAAAAATCTGGTTTCAGGCAGCAAAGTGTTGGATTACGGCTGCGGTTCGGGCATTCTCGCCATTGCAGCATTAAAACTGGGCGCAGGACAAGCCGTCGGCGTGGACATTGATCCGCAAGCATTGCGCGCCAGTACCGACAATGCCGAACGCAACCAAGTAAGCGCACAGTTTTATTTACCCGATGATTTGCCCGAAGAACAATTTGACTTGGTTATTGCCAATATTCTGGCAAATCCGCTGCGTTTATTGGGTGAAATGCTGGCTTCACGTTGCCAAGTCGGCGGGCAAATTGTGTTATCGGGAATTTTGGACGACCAAGTTACGGAATTAAGCGAAATTTACGCGCAATGGTTTGATTTGTATCCGCCAATCACAGAAGAAGGCTGGGTGTGCATCAGCGGCGTAAAACGCGGATAGAGGTGTTGTTTACATCGCCGACTAGATTTGAGGTGTTGGGAGAGCCAAAAGAAATTGACGGTTTGTTGAACATTAGATTGAGGGGGTATGATAATGACTGAAAAAAACAGCGCTTGATTTACCAAGTTGAGCAACAAAAAAATTAGCGGCTATTTGTGGTTTATGGCTAAACTATTAAATTTTTCAAAACGACTAGCCAGAAAAATTACGGCTAATTATCTGAAATCTGCTGAATAGGCTATGTTTTCTTTTTTGAAAAAATAATAGTACAGCTATA
>NZ_JQKE01000042.1 GCF_000745895.1 Stenoxybacter acetivorans DSM 19021
GTAAAAAGAAAAGACTTAAAGCTGCGTTAAATCCGGAGGCTTTGATAACCATCTTATTGGCAGGGTGTGGGTAAAAAGTAAATGCTGTTGGTCTGCAGGAAAGTAATGAAGCTCGCCCCTTATCTGTTGCTTTTCCAAGACATAAAGATTCTGTTTTTTTCCATTGGGTATTGGTCAATTTTAATCTGTCTATTTGTTTATGATGAATTATGTGGATAAATATCCACAGACCCTAGTTATTTTGGCTAATGCCTTATACATCATTTGCTTTCGGGTGTTGATGCCTTGGGTTAATCGTTTTTCTCCATGATTTTCCCGACAATGACAACATACATAACGATAATCATAAAACCGCTAACCAAAAACGGAGCGCAGTATGAGCCACTTACTCGACAGGCTGAATTTTTTCAGTAAAACCAAAGACACGTTTGCCAATGGGCATGGCGATGTCGTTCAAGAAGACAGACGATGGGAAAACGGCTACCGCCAACGCTGGCAGCACGATAAAGTTGTGCGTTCAACGCACGGGGTGAATTGTACCGGTTCGTGCAGCTGGAAAGTGTATGTAAAAAACGGCTTGATTACTTGGGAAACCCAGCAAACCGATTACCCGCAAACCCGCGCCGATTTACCCAACCATGAGCCGCGCGGCTGTCCCCGCGGTGCATCGTTCAGCTGGTATGTGTATTCCGCACAGCGGGTGAAATACCCGATGATACGCGGGCAATTGGCGCGGCTGTGGCGCGAAGCACGCAAAACAATGTCGCCGATGGACGCATGGGCGCATATTTCACAAAACGAAGCAGCCGCTAAATCGTATAAAAGCAAACGCGGCTTGGGCGGATTTGTCCGCGCCACGTGGGACGAAGCCAATGAATTGGTTGCCGCCGCCAATGCCTTTACGGTGAAAAATTACGGACCTGACCGCGTGTTTGGTTTCTCGCCGATTCCGGCGATGTCAATGGTGAGCTATGCCGCCGGTGCACGCTATTTGTCGATGATTGGCGGTGTGCCGCTGTCGTTTTACGATTGGTATTGTGATTTGCCGCCCGCCAGCCCGCAAATTTGGGGCGAGCAAACCGACGTTGCCGAATCGGCAGATTGGTATAACTCAACCTATTTGATGGTGTGGGGGTCAAACATTCCGATGACGCGCACGCCTGATGCACATTTCTATACCGAAGCGCGCTACAAAGGCACAAAAACCGTGGCGGTATCGTCTGATTTCGGCGAAATGGCAAAATTCGGCGACATTTGGATGGCACCCAAACAAGGCACAGACGCGGCTTTGGCAATGGCAATGGGGCATGTGATTTTAAAAGAATTCCATTTGGATAATCCTTCCGATTATTTCAGTGATTATTGCCGCCGTTTAACCGATATGCCGTGTTTGGTGGTGCTGAAAGAAACCAATGGTCATTTAGTACCTGATTATTTCTTGCGCGCCAGTCAGTTGGACAGTAACTGCAATGAAGACAACAATCCGGAATGGAAAACCTTGGTGCTGGACGAAAACACCGGCGACATTGTTGCACACAAGGGTTCAATCGGTTTTCGCTGGGGGCAGTCGGGCAAATGGAATTTAAAAGCCGAAGACAGTAGCGGTAAAGCCATTAAAGCACGTTTGAGTTTACTGGGTGCGCACGACGGTGAAGCAGTGGTGTCGTTTGATTATTTTGGCGGTGAAGATGCAGGCAATATTTTATTGCGCAATGTACCGGCAAAAAGAATTCGTTTGGCAAGCGGCGAAGAAGTGTTGATTGCTACTGTGTTTGATTTAACCATTGCCAACTACGGGATAGACCGAGGCTTGGGGGGAGAGAACGTTGCCAGCGATTATATGCAAGATGTGCCGTACACCCCTGCTTGGCAGGAAAAACACACCGGAGTAAAGCCTGAATTGGTGATTCAGGTAGCCCGTGAATTTGCGCAAAACGCCCACGACACACACGGCAAAAGCATGGTGATTGTGGGTGCGGCGTTAAATCACTGGTATCACATGGACATGACCTATCGCGGCATCATCAATATGCTGATGATGTGCGGCTGTATCGGACAATCCGGCGGTGGTTGGGCGCATTATGTGGGACAAGAAAAATTGCGGCCGCAAACCGGCTGGGCGCCTTTAACATTTTCTTTGGATTGGCAGCGTCCGGCGCGTCAAATGAACAGTACTTCATTTTTCTATGCACACACCAGCCAATGGCGGCATGAAAAATTGGGTATGGACGAAATCACCGCACCCACGCACGAGCAGCAAACTGCGCCGATGTCGATGATAGATTACAACGCCAAAGCCGAGCGTTTGGGCTGGCTGCCGTCTGCGCCGCAGTTGTCTGCCAATCCGCTGGACATTACCCGCGAAGCCGAAGCGATGGGGCAAGACCCGATTCAATACGCAGTACAAAGCCTGAAGAACGGTGCTTTGGATATGGCATGCAACGACCCCGACAATCCGAAAAATTTCCCGCGCAATTTGTTTGTGTGGCGTTCCAATATTTTGGGTTCATCAGGCAAAGGGCATGAATACTTCCTGAAATATTTATTGGGTACACAAAACGCGGTGATGAGCGATGAAGCCGATTGTGTGAAACCCACTGAAATTACTGTTCGTCCCGCCGCTGAAGGCAAATTGGATTTACTGGTGGTGCTGGATTTCCGCATGTCCACCACTTGTTTATACGGCGATGTGGTGTTGCCTACGGCAACCTGGTATGAGAAAGACGATTTAAATACCTCAGACATGCACCCGTTTATCCACCCCTTGAGCGAAGCGGTGCAGCCTTTGTGGGAAAGCAAAACCGATTGGGAAATTTACAAAGGCATTGCCAAAAAGTTTTCCGAATTGGCAAAAGACTACTTAGGCGTGCGCAAAGACTTGGTACTCACGCCCTTAATGCACGATACGCCTCAGGAATTGGGACAGGCCTTTGATGTAAAAGACTGGAAAAAAGGCGAATGTGATCCGATACCGGGCAAAACCATGCCGGCGATGACGGTGGTTGAGCGTGATTACGGCGCGGTGTATGAAAAATTCACGTCAATCGGTCCCTTGATGGAGAAAGTGGGCAACGGCGGCAAAGGCATCAGCTGGCAAACCGGACATGAAGTTGAATTGCTACGAAAAATCAATCAGGTAGCCACAGATGGCGTGGGCAAAGGACAGCCCAAACTCAATACCGCCATTGACGCGGCTGAAATGATTTTAACTTTAGCACCGGAAACCAACGGGCATGTGGCAGTAAAAGCATGGGAAGCCTTGTCGAAAAATACAGGCATTGATCACACCCATTTGGCAAAACCGCGTGAACACGACCGCATCACGTTCCGTGATGTACAGGCACAGCCGCGCAAAATCATTTCTTCGCCGACATGGTCGGGCTTAGAAAGTGAAGAAGTGAGCTATAACGCGGGCTACACCAATGTGCATGAGTTAATCCCGTGGCGCACATTAACCGGCCGCCAGCAGTTTTACCAAGACCATCAATGGATGCGTCAGTTCGGTGAAGGTTTGTGTGTGTATAAACCGGCTGTGGACTTGAAAACCACCCAAAAAGTATTGGGCAAACACAGCAACGGCAACCCTGAGATTGTGCTGAACTTCATCACGCCGCACCAAAAATGGGGCATACACAGCACCTATTCCGATAATTTGCGGATGCTGACGCTTTCCCGCGGCGGACCGCACGTGTGGGTGTCTGAAATTGATGCAAAAAAAGCAGGCTTGGTGGATAACGATTGGGTAGAAGTATTCAATGCCAACGGCACGCTGACGGCGCGGGTGGTGGTGAGCCAGCGTGTTCCTGAAACCATGATTTTGATGTATCACGCCCAAGAAAAAATTGTGAACGTTCCGGGTGCGGAAGTGTCGGGCAAACGCGGCGGTATTCACAATTCGGTTACCCGTGCGGTGCTGAAACCCACGCACATGATTGGCGGCTACGCCCAATTGTCTTGGGGTTTCAATTACTACGGCACAGTGGGTTCAAACCGCGATGAATTTGTGGTGGTGCGGAAAATGAAAAACGTGGACTGGATGCAGGAAGAAGCAAAACCCATTCAGGCAGCCTCTGTTTGACACAGCCGACAATCACAATCAGAAAAGGAACACAAGATGAAAATCAGAGCGCAAATCGGCATGGTGCTGAACTTAGACAAATGTATCGGCTGCCATACTTGTTCAGTAACCTGTAAGAACGTATGGACCAGCCGCGATGGGGTGGAATATGCGTGGTTTAACAACGTAGAAAGCAAGCCGGGTGTGGGTTATCCCAAAGAATGGGAAAATCAAGACAAATACAAAGGCGGCTGGAAACTGGGTACAAACGGGCGTTTGCAATTGAAGCAGGGCAGCAAGCTGAAAGTATTGGCAAATTTGTTTGCCAATCCCAATATGCTGCAAATTGATGATTACTACGAGCCGTTTACCTACGACTACGAGCATCTGCAAAATGCCCCTGAAATGAAAACGCCGCCCACAGCACGCCCCGTTTCGGTACTGACCGGCAAAAAAATGGACAAAATCGAATGGGGGCCAAACTGGGAAGATGACTTGGGCGGTGAGTTTGCCAAACGCAGTAAAGATGCGTTGTTTGAAGGCATTCAAAAAGACATGCACGCGGCATTTGAAAATACCTTTTTAATGTATTTGCCGCGCTTGTGTGAGCATTGTTTGAATCCCGCTTGCGTTGCCAGCTGCCCGTCGGGCTCAATTTACAAACGTGAAGAAGACGGCATTGTGTTGATTGACCAAGACAAATGCCGAGGCTGGCGCATGTGCGTATCAGGCTGCCCCTACAAAAAAATCTATTACAACTGGACTACGGGCAAATCAGAAAAATGTATTTTCTGTTATCCGCGCATTGAGGGCGGGCAACCCACAGTGTGTGCAGAAACCTGCGTCGGCCGTATCCGCTATTTGGGTGTGCTACTGTATGACGCCGATAAAATAGAAGAAGCGGCGTCAATAACCGATCCGAAAGATTTATACCAAGCGCAGCTGGATATTTTCCTTGACCCCAATGATCCTGCCGTACAAGCGGAAGCCTTGAAACAAGGCATTGCCCAAAGCTGGTTAGACGCGGCGCAGAAATCGCCGGTGTATAAAATGGCGATGGAATGGAAAGTGGCGTTCCCGTTGCACCCCGAATACCGCACCCTGCCAATGGTTTGGTATATCCCGCCGCTTTCACCCATTCAATCGGCAATTGAAAACGGCTTGGTCGGCGAAAAAGGCATTATTCCCGACGTGAAAGAATTGCGTATTCCCATTCGCTATTTAGCCAATCTGCTGACCGCGGGTAAAGAAGAACCGATTGTGGAAGCACTGGAAACCATGATTGCCATGCGCCGTTATATGCGCGGCAAATCCGTTCCC
The DNA here is from genome assembly GCF_000745895.1 of Stenoxybacter acetivorans DSM 19021. Lineage (GTDB taxonomy): Bacteria > Pseudomonadota > Gammaproteobacteria > Burkholderiales > Neisseriaceae > Stenoxybacter > Stenoxybacter acetivorans. The sequence continues at coordinate 5,378 of NZ_JQKE01000042.1, forward strand.
GCCCAAGCAGCAGAAAACGCTTTGGCAGGCACGCACTTATCGCCCGCCCAAGTTGAAGAAATGTACCGCATCATGGCACTGGCGCATTACGACGATCGCTTTGTGATTCCCAGCTCCCACAAAGAACTGGTGGAAAATACCTTTGAAGACAAAGCAGGATGCGGTTTTTCTTTCGGCAACGGGTGTTCCGACGGGGTGAGTGAAGGCAATTTATTCGGACAGCGCAAAGCATCGCCCATTGTGTTTCACGGTTTACGCAAAGATCGCGCCGATAACGCCGAAAAAGGCAAAAGGTAAGCATCATGATTTCTGTGTATAAATTATTGTCGGTATTGCTGCTGTATCCGCAGCCTGAATGGCTGGCGGCATTGAATGATATTGACGAAGCGGTGCAGCAGCAGCTTCCCGAGCAAGCAGGCTCTCTGAAAACATTGACGGACACCTTGCGGCAAGGCGATTTGATTGAATTGCAAGAGGTTTATGTCAATACTTTTGACCGTTCACCCGCGCATTCTTTGCATTTGTTTGAACATCTGCACGGTGAAGACCGTGCACGCGGGCAAGCGATGGTGGATTTGCTGGAAGAATACGGAAAATACGGTGTTGAATTAGATGCCAATGAATTGCCCGATTATTTACCGTTATTTTTGGAATTTTTATCGGTGTGTCCTGCCGATAAAGCCGAAAATTTACTGGGTGAAGCCGTGCATGTGATTGCGCATGTGGGCAATCAGCTTGCCAAATCTTCATCACCTTATGCCGCCGTTTTTGAGGCATTGCTGAGCTTGTCGCCCATTACCCCGCAGCCTTTAGTGGTGCCGCCGATTCGTGATATGGACGAAGCCTTAGAACGATTCGGCCCCGATGCGCAAGGACTTGAGCCCTTGTTAAAACAAACTTCCGCCACGCAACCGGTTCAGTTTATGCCCGGCGCAGCGCGCAGGCAGCAGAATTGAAAGGATAAATCATGTCGTATTTAAATCAATTCATATTTGGCATTTACCCGTATATCGCCCTCACCATTTTCATCATCGGCAGTTTGGTGCGGTTTGAGCGCGAACAATACTCGTGGAAAGCCGATTCCAGCCAGCTTTTGTATCAAGGCAATTTACGTGTGGCGAATTACTGCTTTCACATTGGCATCATCGGGCTGTTTTTTACCCACCTTGTCGGTTTGCTCACGCCGGTTGCGGTGTGGGAAGCCATTGGGTTTACCCACAGCGGCAAACAAATGATGGCAATGGTGGGCGGTGCGCTTTTGGGCGGTTTAACGTTAATCGGTGTTGTTATGCTGTTGCTGCGCCGTTTTTCTTCTGATCGTCTGGCGGCAAACAGCACTTGGCGCGATAAGCTGGTGTTGATTTGGGTATTGCTGACCTTGTTATTGGGCTTATCCACCATTTTCGTTTCCGCCAAACACCCTGATGGCCATGAAATGGTGCAGCTGATGACATGGGCGCAGTATATTGTTACTTTCCGAGGCGGTGCGGCAGCATTTATTGCTGATGCCAACTGGTTATTTAAACTGCATTTGTTTATGGGCATGACGCTGTTTATTATTTTCCCGTTCACCCGTTTGGTGCATGTGTGGAGCGGTTTCGGCACAGTTACCTACTTAACTCGCTCTTGGCAGCTGGTGCGCCCAAGAAAATAATGGAATACAGATAGCCAAACGATTTTTTTTCATCATGCAGTAATCCGAAACAATTGGTAGAAGCTGGGGAGAAGTCGTATCTGTGTACAAAAATAGTTGTTTGGTTAAAAAGCCGCTTTTCGGTATTCATCGAAAAGCGGCTTTTTTTGGAATTGTAGCCATAGATAAACGGAGGTCTATGGAGCAAAATTCATGCTGAAAACGATCACTTATGCATTGATCCCTTTCATGCCTTCTTCGGTATAGCGTTCTCCTGCCACCGGCACGGCATTGAGTGCACGATTCAATTCAATGAGTTCGTCTGGCTCCAGACGCACCGATAGTGCGCCTAGGTTGTCCTGCAAATGAGCGATACGTCGCGTGCCGGGAATGGGTACGATGTCATCACCCTGTGCCAATAGCCATGCCAAGGCGATTTGTGCAGTTGTGCAAGATTTGCGTATGGCCAGGGCAGTAACGACATCCACCAGGGAACGGTTGGTGATGATGTTCTCCGGTTGGAAGCGCGGCAGGCTGGCGCGGAAGTCACCTTCTTCAAATGTTGTATCGCTTTGGAAGCGACCGGTCAGGAAGCCGCGCCCCAATGGCGCATAAGCCACCAGACCGATGCCCAGTTCGCGGCAGGTCGGCAGTACCTCGGCTTCCACATCTCGCGTCCACAATGAGTATTCCGTCTGCACAGCCGCTACGGGATGCACAGTATGCGCGCGCCGCAGCGTGGCTGCGCTGACTTCGCACAGACCAATGCGGGCGATTTTTCCCTCTTGAACGAGCTGGGACAGACCAGCCATTGTGTCCTCTATGGGATACGCCGGGTCGATGCGATGTACGTAGTACAGGTCAATTTGCTCAATCCCAAGCCGGCGCAGCGAGGATTCACAACATTGCCGCGCGTACTGCGGGCTGTTGTCAATATTTCGCCGGTACTCTCCCAGCTTGCGCACAATACCGAACTTGGTGGCGATCTGCACCTTTGGATTGTGTTTTGCCAGGAAACGGCCAATCAATTCTTCGTTGTGATGCGGGCCATACATATCGGCGGTATCGAGAAAATCCACACCCATGTCGATGGCCTGCTTCAGCACCTGAATTGCTTGGTCATCGTCCCGCCGACCATAGAACTCACTCATACCCATGCAACCAAGGCCAAGGGCAGAGACCTCTAGATTGCTTCCAAGTTTTCGTCGTTGCATTGCACTTCCTTTACTTCCTCTGAAAAGATAGGGGAAGTATAATCTTCCAAATATATTTAAAATATAGGCTTAACTGGAAGATAATTTTCCAAATATGGAAAACCAATGAACGCTTTTTTGCTATGGGATGACGTACGCATCTTTCTGGCTATCGCGCGCGGCAGTACTTTGAGTGGTGCCGCCATTACCCTTGAGATGGGCGTTGCCACCGTGTCACGGCGGCTGGATCGTTTGGAAACTGCGCTGGGTGTACCGTTGTTCAGCCGCCACCAAAGCGGATATCGCCTGACGGACGATGGCGAGGCATTGCTGGAACAGGCAGAGGCACTGGAACATGCAGGGCATGCTTTCGGAGAAGCCGCACAACAACAAGGGCGTGTTGCCGGATGTGTGCGTTTGGCCACAGCAGAGAATCTGGCTAACCCGCTCATCGTTCCTTCGCTGCCGAAATTGTTCGCGGCCCATCCTGATCTGCGAGTGGAGATTGTCAGTGGTGTGCAGACGGTGAACCTGCATCGGCGTGACGCCGATCTGGCCGTGCGGATGGTCAAGCCTGAAGCGGGCAACGTTACGATCAAGCACCTGGGCACCCTGGGCTTCGGTCTCTATGGTGCCCGCAGCTACATCGATGCTCGCATTGCAGAGTCTGATGCGACCACCTTCGATGGAGATGCCTTCATCGGTTGGACGGAATCCTACAGCCACTTGCCTGCCGCAAAATGGATCGCTCGCATGTTGCGTGGACGTCCGTGCCGGGTGGAGGCCAATACTCTGTCGGTACAAATGGCGGCAGCGACGGCAGGTCTTGGGCTGGCAGTACTCCCACATTTCCTTGCCCAACAAGCGAAGCTCATCTGCTTGTTGTCGGAATTCGGTGTGGATCAGCCGATCTGGCTGGTGATCCATTCCGACTTGGTGCATTCCAGGCGTGTCCGGGCAGTTGCCGACCATTTGATCAAATTGTTCGAGGACAAACGATCCGAGCTCAACTCGCCACAGATTGATTCTCCGAAAAAAAACCAAAAGTAGGTGTGGAATCTTCTGTGCAGCGTGTTTTCCAAAGCCAGATGCTTAGACCTCTTTGTTTTCCAGTCTGAAGCGGTGTACGATAAATTGGTTTGGATCATGACAACCAAACAATATTTCAGGCTGCCTGAAAACACTAATCAAAGCGTATGCTGTATTTCACTTCGCCGCCAACTGAATTTGAACCCACTTTGGCAATGGTTTGAATGGCGCGGCTGAGCTGGTAAGTGAGTTTTACCGTTTGCGTGGCACTTTCTATGCCGTATTCATAGCCGATAGAAACGTTGTTGGTAATGCGTTTACCCACAGTAACCACTTGTTCGGCAGGGTTCATTTCACCCGTTTGTGCATTGCGGGTTTGCTGGCTGGTGAAGCCCAATTCGTCCACCAATCCCAACCGATCATTGATTTTTCCTGCCAGAAATGCGCTGGTAGCGGCGCTTAATGCCGCTTCATCGCCGGCACTGCCGCCGCTGGCGCGTCCCAAAATCAGCCATGATAATTTGTCTTTGTCGCTCATGGCTTCGGTGGCAACCAAGCTGATGCGCGGATTATTCAAGCTGCCTAAGGCTTCCACGCCCGCGCCCACGGGTGAAAAACGGCGGGTGGCGCGCAGTTTTAAATTGGGGTCGCTCGCGGGGCCGACAAAAGAAATGGTACTGCCGCTTTCGATCACCAAGTCTTGTCCGTATGCTTTATATTGCCCGCGCACGATGTTTACTGTTCCCACAATTTGTATGTCTTCTTTGGGCTGAGCGGCAGCGGTGAGTTTGCCGCCAAGCAAAACGTCCAAGCCCTCGCCGCTGAAACGGAATCGGTTGTTTAAATCCAAAACCAAATTCAAGCTGATTGGTGTGGCGGCGGTGTTTTGATGCGTTTCGCGCCCGACAACGACAACATCGTTATCCAAATTCGGCATACCGGATTCGGGAAAACCGAATTGCCCGTTATCCACCGTTAATGCGCCGTTCAACACCACGCCGCGCAATTGGCTGTAAAGCAAATGGGTTTGTCCGCTCAGGGTGAGGCGGCGATCGACTTGATCCAGTATTGCATAACGATTGAAGTGCGCGGTGATGTCCACATCAGGCGTGCTGCCCGCCAGATTAACTGTGCCGCGCAGGGTTAAATCGCCTTTTTTGCGTTTGAATACGAAAGAATCAATCACCCAGCGATGACCTTGCAGGCGGCTTTTTAATACGCCGTTTTCCAGCACCACGCCGTTGCTGCGCTCGCGGTAAAACAATTCTTCGCCGTTGATGCCGCCGTTTAATTGCGGGTTGTTTAGTGTACCGCTCACCGCTGCATCAATATTGATTTTCCCTTTCAATTCCATACCCACGGGCATTAAGTAACGCATGCGGCTTAGATCAGGCGCATTGAAACGAATGCGTCCGCTGACGGGGGCTTGGGCAAAATTGCCGCCAAACGTTTGTTTAATTAACAGTTGCGCATCGGTATTGCCGTAATGTGTGTCGCCGATTAAATGGGTTTGAATGCCGTTATTGCGAAATTGCGTATCCAGCAATACATTGCGTAAACCCAAAGCCTGATTGCGCTGCGGCAGAATAATGTCGCCCGCTTCTTGGCGGATTTTCAGGTAGCCTGTCATGTTTTTCTGATAAGCAAAATTCCAATCACCGCTCAATACCAAATTTTGTTTCACAGGCAGGCTGATGAGGTTATGTAATTGTGCCAGTGCCAAGTGATTGGCATTGCCTCGGCTGTTGATGCCGCTTTGCGCATTCCATTCCAGCGTGTCCAGATTAAGGTTGCCGCCCATGATTGCCCAGCGGGCGCGGTTCATGATGACGCGTTTACTGCCTGCTTCCAGCTGAATGGGTGCAAGCAGTTTCAGATCAAACGAACCGCCCAAATCCAATTGGTTTACAAGACCGCGCCATTGGTATTGTTTGTCTAAGCCGCCATTGGCACGAATATCGGCACGGTAAGGCTTGCCGCCCAGCTGCATGTCGGCATCGGCGGTTAAACGGTGCTGTTTGCCGCTGCCGGTAATACCCAGTTTAATGTGGTTGACACGGCTGCCTGAAAATTGAATGGCTTGTCCGCTGACATTCACGTTTAAAGGTTGGTTAATATCGGGAGAGCCCTGCACAACAAAGTCCAATTTGTCGATACTGACTTGCTTTTGAATGTGCAAATGCTGTGCTTGCCCCTGTAAATTGGCGGTAAGCGATTTGGGTTCACCGGCAACAAAGCCTTTTGCAGTCAATAAGCCTTTGATACCGAAGCCGAATAAATCCAATTGCGGCATATTGATGTCTAAGTTCAGTTTATCTGCCGCTTTGCCGAAGCTGCCTTTGCTGATTAATCGGTTTTGCCCCAAAGAAAGATTGATGTCTGCTTGGCTGATGTGCTGTTCTTGATAACGCACGGCAATATTGGTATTGAGCGATGCGCCTGACAAACTGCTGTTGTGCGTGGTTAAGGCTGCCTGAATATCGGGTATATCCGCCAGCTTGCCCGATAATTGCAGTTGACCATTGATATTACCGGCGGGAAAATCGCTGTTGAGTTTGTTCGGATTAAATCCGCTGCTGGTTGCGGTGAATGACAATGCCTGTTCTTGAAACAAAGCCAAACTGCCTTGCAAATCCACTTTACCGCCGTTTTTTACTTGAATTTCAGCATTGTCCAGCAACAAGGTTCTTTGTGCATTGTGCTGATCGGTAAGCAGATGCAATACGCCGATACTGTCGGCTTTGGGTATATTGAGCTGCCATTCGCCTTGTAGATTATTCAGGCTGCCTGAAAAAACAATGTTGCCGTTCAGACTGCCGGGCAAACGGGTTTGCAGTAAATCTTGGCTTTGTATGTTTTGCAAAACCGTTTTTATGTTGAGGTTTTGTGCGGCGGTGTCCACCATGCCGCTCAATAATAATTTGCCTTGCTGTAAAAACCGTGCTTCCAACTGCGGAATATGAACTGCGCCTTTGCTGTCGATACCCAGCCGCCCAACCAAGGTTTGAAACGGCAGATGCGCACCTGTTGGTGCGTCGTATGCCGCGGCTTTGGCATTGCTGATGTTGATGATGCCTGCCAATTCATCGTGGTGTTCGGTTTGCGGCGCAACGCCGATGCTGAGGTTTAAGTCGGCAGACGGCAGCGAGGGTAAAAATGCCTGTGGGTTGAGATTGCGTCCCAATACATTGAGTTTGATGACTTTGTGGTTGAGCAGTAAAGCAAACGGTTTAAACCGCCCGTCCATTTGGAAATCAAGGTGTTCACCCGTGAGGGTTGCGGCTAATTCGGGGGTTTCCAAGCTGCCTGAAAGCTGTAGTTTACTGCTGATGGGCTTGTCGTCCAAGAGCGTGCCGTTGCCGCTGAAGTTGCCGTTCAGTGCAAACGGGCTTTGGGTGTTTAGGGTAAGCGTACCCGATAACGATTGCCACGGTGTCCGCAAAGCAACCACATTTAAGCGGTGGTTTTTTGTGTCGTATTGATAATTGATTTCACTGGGCAATAATATGGTTTGCGACGGCTCGCCTGTGGTTAAACCGCCGATACGAACACGATCAATCACCACAGACAACGGCAAATCAATGCTTTGCGGCAAAACCGCAGCCGCTTTGTCCGGTTTGGGCGGCTGACTTTTGCTGATGATGTGTATAACGCCTGTTTCTAAGTTGCGGACATGAAGTCTGCGCTGCCGCAACTCATCTGCCGCCCATGAAAACAGCAATTTGTCGGAACTGATTTGCACACTTTTGGTATTCACCTGCCAATGCGCGCTGCTGAAACCGCGCCAAACAGTACCCTGCACATCATCGGCTTGTACCTGCACACCAAACCACGAAGGCAGTTTCAATAAACCGAAACGCAAACCCGATTCGGTGGTGAGCAGCCAAAACACCAATACCGCCAGCAACACAGGCAAGGTGATGAAAAACCACAACAGGGCTTTCAGCCAACCTTTTTTGCGGGATTTCGGTTTGATTGCCAAAGATGGCTCGGCACGGGTTTTATTCATCAAAATTGCGTTCCTAAGCTGATGTGCCAGCGTACTTTTTTGTCTTCGTGCCCATAAGCGATGTCAAACGAAAACGGTGCCATCGGGCTGAACCAGCGCACACCCAAACCCGTGCCTTGTTCCCAGCGCATGGTATTGAACGTAGAAGAAACCGAACCGGCATCGTGAAACAGTGCCAACGCCCAACTGCTGCTGATCGGATATTGGTATTCCGCGCCGACAACCGCCAAAACGCGGTCAGGCAGTACGGAATTGTTGTAACCGGGAATACCGATGCTGTCGGTTTCATATCCGCGCACGCTGGTGGCACCGCCTGTGCGGAACATCAGCGACGACGGCACTTGCGCATCGTCTTTGGCGCGAACATAGCCCAGCTGCCCGCGCAGCACCCATGTGCCGTATTTTTTCTCTTCGGGGGTGTAGTAATAACCGCTGCGCAGAGTGGCACGCTGTATCGCCGTGGAAGACAAAACCTTGCCTAAGGTTGAACCGATTTTGGCTTCCACATAATAGCCGTTGGCAGGGCGCAATACGGTTTCGATGCTTTGGCGTTTCCACGAAGCGGTAAGCATGGTGGCATTGCTGTGTCCAAAATCGGGACCATCGGTAATGCGGCTGCTCTCACCGATGTATTCCACACCAAACCGCGCATCAATATTGTTTTTGTCGCGCACATACCAAAGCCCTGAGCTGATGGCGTCTTTTTCTAAATTTTGGTTGGTGGAACGCTGGTAAGCCAGATTGCTGGTCCAATAATAGCCGTTGCTCTGGCGCGGCTGGCTTAAACCCACCGCCAGCGTGGTTTGGTATTTATCATAATCCCACAGTGTGGACGCAATATAACCGCGGTTAAACACATTGTAATGATCATAACCCATGCGAATACCGGGACCGTCTTCGGAATCGTAGCGCAGCCCAAGTTCAAATTTTTGGCGTCGGCTTTCGCTGACATTCACTTTCACCGGCACATGATTTTGTTCCATTTGTTGAAAATCGGCTTGTACCGTGGCACTGCTGTAGTGGCTGTCTTGCTCCAAATTCTGCTGAAAATCCAACAATTGGTCTAAATCATAAGGCATGCCCGGCTGAAACCGCGCCATACCCAAAACCACATCTTCGGGATACCGCTGAATACCGCTCACTTCAATTTTGCCGAAATAAATCGGCTGTTTGCTGTCAATGTGCAAAGACAAATCGGCTTGATTTACAGCGGGATCTATCCGTGCTTGGCTGGCGGTAACTTTTGCCAGCGGGTATTTTTTCTTGACCACTGCGGACAACACCGATGTTTTACTCTTGCTCCAATTGCTTTGAGTAAACGGATCGCCTACCGGTAATGCCCAATTTTCCATAGCGGTTTTGTAGTATTGCGGCAAATCATCGTCGTCCAGAATATCACCCAAAATCGCCACATCAATATTGTTGATTTCAGTGCGCACCCCCGGCTCAATACGCACAACATAACCGCCGTTTTCGGCTTGTACGGTTACTTTGCTGTTAAAATAACCCTCTGTTTCCAGCATGGTTTGCACTTGTTCGGGAGCGTCTTCCGCCAGAAACGCGATTTGTTCCGTATCCAATTCTTCTTTGCGTTGCTGAGTAATCAGCGGCAGATGCTCGGTGATGAGTGTGCGCAGCTTTTCATCGTCAGCCGACACTGTTATCGGGTATTTCGGCTCTAATTCGGGCGGCGGAGTTTCTTGTTTGGGAAACAGACGCTGCCAAAAACCCGGTTTCTCTGATTTTTCACTGTCGCCGTCATCATTAGCATCGCCGCCGTTCACCTTGTCCTGCCCTGCTTTGTCTTGATTGGCATCGGCTTGCGGTGAAGCGGTTTCGTTTGCCCATGCCGGCGGTGTACATAAACCGCCAACGGCAGTGAGCGTTAAAATCCAGCGCAAATGTTTTTTCATGGACGGTTTAAATAATGTATTGGGTTCTCAACAAAAAGCATACTTAAGTCAGAATAGGTTTCTCAGCAACGGTTTTTCAGGCAGCCTGAATAATCGCCTGTTTACAACGCCGCGAGCCGCTCCTGCGACGGCACAAAGTAATAAGCCCCGCTTTTGGCTTGGCTGACGGTACTCAGCAATAAATCGGTTTTGCCGTCCAATTCGCCGAACATACTCAACAATTGCTGTTCGATGTGGTGTAAGCGGGCGCAATAAGCGATAAACATCAAACCATGCTCGCCGCTTGCCGTACCATAAGGCAGACTTTGGCGGACAATTTTTAAGCCAACGCCGTGCTCCTTTAAATCCACGCGCCCCAAATGAGAATCAGGCAAACGCTGACTGCCGGGCAGCTCTTCATCACTCGCTTTGCTACGCCCGACAATGGCAGATTGACGCTCATCACTGCATTGTGTCCATTTTTTCAAATCATGTTGGTATTTTTGCAAGAATAAATAGCTGCCGCCCGCATCAACAAACGGCTCGGAAATCACCGCAATCGGACAGCGATCCGGTCCTTCCGGATTTTCTGTACCGTCCACAAAACCGTCGAGCCCGCGTTCTTCATGCAAACGAAAACCGTGAATTTCATCGGCAACACAAAGACTCGCACCAAACGCATCAAGCAAAGCAAAAGCCAAAGCCAGATTGGCGGCATGGCTGTTGGATTGAATGTGAAACGCCACATCATGCTGCGCGGCGGGCGACAAACCATTGCCCAGAGGACGGAATGGTTTTAATTCGACGCCCTCATTGGGCAAACGCAATTGCGACCAAATTTTATCGCCAAAACCAATGCACAAACCCAATGCGGCATCAGCATGAATGGCTTGGTATTTTGCCAATAAAGACAGACTTTGGGTACAGGCAGCTTTGATTTGGTTAAGATTTTCGTCAGTGAAATCGGCTTCAATCACAATGCAAGCGGTCATGTGTTCAGGCAGAATGGCGGATTGCGGCGTGGTCATGGGTATTCTTTCTGTGGCTTCGGTATGGACAATATAACAAGCGAAAAAAACCGCGTGTTGGTTTTATTTTTACGTTTTTTTCAGCAAACAATAAGGTTGCCATTGTTGTTGCCGCTTGTCAAAAAGTCAATCCGGCGGAGTGCGGATAAACGCATCGAAACAAAAAATAATAATCAATAGAATAAATATCTTATCAGTAAAACTGGGCAGCAGTTTAAGAAAATGCAGTGTCCGTAAATAATCCTGCGCAACGGCACGGCAATCTGTTTTTTGAATGAAACAGGCACGCCGCGCCATTGCACCTTATCACGACGCAATAACTAAATCTCCGCCAGTTTTTTCCCCTGCAATGCCCGCTGAATATTGCGGTTCATGCGCTTTTCAGCGAAAGAATCAGTGGTTTTACTCAAGATTTGGGCGGTTTCACGTATGACAGCGGCTTCTGCATTAGCCAATTTTGTCTGTACATGGTTTAAGGCTGCCTGAATGGCGGCGTGTTCGTCGTCATTCAACAAATCAGCGTCCAATGCCAAAGCATTGTTTACCGCGTCCATCAGACTTTGCGCTTCAACAACGGCTTCGGCACGGGCACGCTCGGCAGCATCGCCCGCAGCATGGGCAATGCTGTCTTTGAGCATTTGCGTAATCGCCGCATCGTCCAAGCCGTAGGATGGTTTGACTTCGATTTGCGCCTGCACACCGGTGGTCTGTTCACGGGCAGATACCGACAGTAAACCATCGGCATCAACCTGAAAAGTAACACGAATCCGCGCCGCACCGGCAACCATAGGCGGAATACCGCGCAAAGTGAACCGCGCCAAACTGCGGCAATCAGACACGAGTTCCCGCTCACCTTGCACCACATGTATCATCATCGCGGTTTGCCCGTCTTTGAAAGTGGTGAAATCTTGAGCGCGGGCAGTCGGCAAGGTGCTGTTGCGCGGAATTACTTTTTCAGTAAGTCCGCCGTAGGTTTCCAAACCCAAAGACAGCGGTGTTACATCAAGCAGCAGCCATTCCTCATCGTTTTTATTGCCTGCCAACACATTGGCTTGCATCGCCGCACCGAGGGCAACGACTTCATCGGGATTAAGATTGGTGAGCGGTGTTTGTCCGAAAAAGGTGGCAACGGCTTGCTGAACATGGCGCATTCGCGTTGCACCGCCCACCATAATCACACCCTTGATGTCTTGCTTGCGTACATTGGCATCACGCATGGCTTGCTTCACCGGCTCTAAGGTTTTGGCGATCAGGTGCTGGGTGATTTGGTGGAACGTGCCGCAATCAATGGTGGTGGCTATGGATGTGCCGTCGGACAGCGTGGCTTGAATGGTGGTGCTGTTATCGGTGGTCAGGCTTTCTTTGGCGGCGCGTGCCAAAGAAAGCAACAGGGCGTTGTCGATTTCAGGCAGCGATGATAAGTGATTTTGTTCCAGCAGCCAGCAGAATAAGCGGTGGTCAAAATCATCGCCGCCCAGCGCACTGTTGCCGTTGGTGGCTTTGACTTCAAACAATCCTCGGCTCAAGGTTAGAATTGAAACGTCAAATGTGCCACCGCCTAAGTCGTACACCGCAAAAGTGCCTTCGGCGCGGTTGTCTAAACCATAGGCAATGGCAGCGGCAGTTGGCTCATTAAGCAAACGCAAAACATTTAAACCCGCCAGCCGCGCCGCATCTTTGGTGGCTTGCCGCTGCGCATCGTCAAAATAAGCGGGAACGGTAATCACCGCGCCCACCAATTCACCGCCAAGGCTCACTTCGGCGCGTTGTTTGAGTACGCGCAAAATATCGGCGGATACCTCAATCGGGGTTTTGCTGCCGGCGCGGGTGTGCAGTTCAATCACACGCTCATTTTCACCAAAACGATAGGGCAGAAAGCGCGTGTTTTCATCGGCATGAATATCGCTCAAACTGCGCCCAATCAGGCGTTTGGCAGAGCTGATGGTATTGGCGGGGTCGATTTTCTGTGCTTTTAAAGCATCGAAACCAACATCTGCATCGCCGTTGCTGCCGTAGCGCACCACAGAGGGCAAAGTTACCCGCCCAAACGCATCAGGCAAACACACCGCCATACCACTTCTGACAGCAGCAACCAAGCTGTTGGTTGTGCCCAAATCAATGCCTACTGCTAAACGGTGTTGGTGCGGCGCGGCGGTTAGACCGGGTTCGGCGATTTGCAACAATGCCATGATGTGTGTCTTTTTTTATTGGATTGATGCGGATTTTATTGGATTGTTCGCATCTACGCCACCCAATGCGCATTTGCCAGCAGCTGCTGCAATTCCAGCGTCTTATCGGCAAACTGCCACGTTTCGATTTGATAATTTTGATTGCTGAAAGAGTTTTGCACCGTTAATTTATCACCGGTTTGACCATTCAACACCGTTAAATCATTACCGACACGTTCCAAAAATATTTCATCGAATAAGACATCGGTCAATTTAATGGTATCGGCATTGGCAGGATTGCCGTAATCAGATACCCTATCTTGTCCGTGCCCTTTGGCAAACTCATAAACATCAGCACCACTGCCGCCCTGTAAATAATCATTGCCTGTTCCGCCGATAAATGTTGTGCCATTATTTGAGCCATACAATTTATCGTTGCCAGAACCGCCATCCAACAGGCTGCCTGAAGTGAGTGACTGAGCATTGACGGTATCATCACCATTGCCCGCATAAACATTGGCTTTACCTTTCCATGCGTTAATATCAATGGTATCGTTGCTCTCAGTACCCTGAAAACTCAGCCCAATTGTGCGCATTTGTGCCAGTGTTAGGGTTTGATCAGCAAATTCAAAACGTTCAATTTCATAATAACTGCCGATGAAAAAATCTTTCAAGCGAATAAAATCATTGCCGTTGTAGCCATACAGCAAGAAATCATGACCTTCTTTTTGAAATAAAACTTCTGAGAATTTAACGTCTTTAAAACGTATGGTATCGGTGTTTGAAGGATTGCCATAATCGGAAACAGCATCTTGATCATGTCCTTTGGCAAATTCATAAACATCAGCACCAATGCCGCCCTGCAAATAATCATTGTCCGAACCGCCGATAAACGTTGTGCCGTTATTTGAACCATATAATTTATCATTACCCGCTCCGCCGTCTAACAGGCTGCCTGAAGCAATATTGCCGGCATTAATAGTATCATCACCATTCCCCGCATAAACATTGGCTTTGCCCTTCCATGCGTGAATATCAATGTTATCGTTGCCCTCTGTACCCTGAAAATTCAGTCCAATTGTACGCAACTGTGCCAGCGTTAAGGTTTGGTCGGCAAATTCAAAAGTTTCAATTTCATAATGACTGCTGGCGAAGAAATTTTTCAAACGAATAAAATCATTGCCGTTGTAACCGTACAGCAAGAAATCGCTGTTGTCTTTTTTGAATAATACTTCTGAAAAATTAACATCTTTGAAACGTATGGTATCGGCATTTGAAGATTTGCTGTAATCATAAACGGTATCTTGATCGTGTCCTTTGGCAAACTCATAAACATCAGCACCATTGCCGCCATGCAAATAATCATTGCCCGAACCGCCGTTTAACAGGCTGCCTGAAGAAATATTGTAGGCATAGACGGTATCATCACCATTACCCGCATAAACATTGGCTTTGCCCTTCCATGCGCCAATATCAATGGTATCGTTGCCCTCTGTGCCTTGAAAATTCAGTCCAATTGTACGCAGCTGTGCCAGCGTTAAAGTTTGGTCGGCAAATTCAAAGTGTTCGATTTCATAATGACTGCTGCTGAAGAAATTTTTCAGACGAATAAAATCACTGCCGTTGTAACCATACAGCAAGAAATCGTAGCCGTCTTTTTGGAATAAAACTTCTGAGAAATTAACGTCTTTAAAACGAATGGTATCGGGATTTGAAGGGTTGCCTGAATCATATATGATATTTTGTCCGTATCCTTTGACAATAACATAGGTATCGCCGCCGTTTCCACCGTCCAGGTAGTCATTACCCGCCCCGCCAATCAGCGTATCTGCACCATCACCGCCGTAGAGCTTATCGTCTCCCGCGCCGCCGTCCAGCACATCATTGCCGCCGTAGCCGGTTAAAATATCGTTGCCTTCACCGCCGTCTAATAAATCATCTTTATCCGCAGTGGCAATCGTATCATTGCCCAATCCGCCGTAAACATTGGCTTTGCCCTTCCATGCGTTAAGATTGATGTTGTCATTGCCTTCTGTACCTTGAAAGCTCAGCCCAATTGCCCGCAGCTGTGCCAATGTTAAGGTTTGGCCGGCAAATTCAAAGATTTCGATTTCAAAATAATCATTGCTGAAAAAATTCTTCAGGCGAATAAAATCATTACCGCTGTAGCCATACAGCAAGAAATCATAGCTGTCTTTTCGGAATAATACTTCTGAGAATTGAACATCTTTAAAACATATGGTATCGGCATTTGAAGAACTACCTGAATCAGATACTGTATCTCGTCCGTGTCCTTTGGCGAACAGATACGTATCACCATGATAACCACCCGATAAATAATCATCGCCCGCGCCGCCAATCAGCGTATCCGCACCATCACCACCATAGAGTGTGTCATTACCTTCTCCGCCGTCTAATAAATTACCTTTATTGGCTGCCTGAATGGTGTCGTTGCCCAATCCGCCGTAAATATTGGCTTTACCCTGCCATGCAGTAAGGTTAATATTGTCATTGCCGTCTGTGCCGTAGAAATTCAAACCCATTTCACGCATTTGTGCCAATGTGAATGCTTGGTCTTGAAAGATAAAGATTTCAATTTCATAGTAACTGTTATAGAAGAAATGCTGAATACGAACACAATCATTGCCACTGTTACCATAAATCAGTAAATCATAATTATTTTTCTGGAATTTTACTTCGTCAAAATAAATATTCTTGAAATAGATAATATCATCGCCAGTGCCATTATCGCTGATAATATGTTGTCCATGTCCTTTGCTAAACAGATAGATATCACCTAATGTACTTCCTTGTAATTGATAATTATCAACACTACCTTCAATGATTTTAAAATTCTCAGCCATCATATTGCCCAGCAGGGTATTTTGTGCTGCCAACAGGGTAAAATTGGCAACAAGTGTTTCTTGATAACTGAAATTGTAGTTTCCTAAATCTTTGGCAATTTTTAATAAAATACCAATGGTTTCCATTTCTAAGTTTTCAGCCAAACCTTGCAGCTTGGCATTAAAGGCTTGCCAGCTGTAGCTCACACTTTGGGTGTCTGCTTGCCATTGTTGCAGCAATAAACTGCCGAACACATCTGCATATTTGCTTTGTGCCAGCAAATTCGCGCTGACATAATCGGCAAATTGAGTGAACTCTGCTTTCAATAATCGGGAAGCATCTTGACCCGGGTTTTTACCATGACCTCCTTGTTGATAAAATCCCCTGCCGGTTAAATGTTCCAAAGCCACCAGCAACCGTGCATCAATATTATAGCCACGCTCTTGCGGATTAACGGTTTCACTCCCTGCCCAGCGATAAATTAATGTATTCAAATTTTCGGCTGTGGGTGTATTCAGATAATCGGCAACCATTCCTTTTAACACCGCATCTTTCATCATCGCCTGATGCAAATCCAACACATCGCCAAATCCGCGTACATAAGGCAGCGCGGCAATATCGGCACTCACTGACTCATGCCGGTATTGACTGTCTGCTTTGTTCACCGAAAACCACACATCATGCGCCGCGGTTTGTTTGCCGTCTGCCCAAGTAACGCTGCTTTGTTGTTTGTGTGCATTGCCGTTCGCATCAAACAAAGCTGCTGTTTTGATAATTCAGCAAAATAGCAGTGATGCCGCTGTTTTGAATGGTGGTTAATTCACCCGTATCAACATATCCGTTTTGGTTTTTGTCTTGCCACAGTTTTAATTCCTGCCAAATCGCATCTTGCTCGGTAATTTGTTTATCACCGTTGGCATCATATGCTTTAAGGGCTTCAAAACCATTGGCGGCTTTTGTGCCGTCCGGCAGCAGGGTATTGTTGCCGAATAATTCGCCGCCATTATCAATTTGATTATTGTTGTTTAAATCACGCACCAATAAAGCATCTTCCGCGCTCGCCCAGCCGGTATTTTCAGCAAAACCATTGCCGTCGTGGTCATGGTAGATATGCCCGCCTTTGGCTGTGGTTTGTACACCATCGCCGTTTAGGTCAATAACAATGGGGGATATTTGCGATTCGGCAGTGCCTGTATCCGGCTCCTTTTCTTTCTTTCTCAAGCGAATACCCAAGTCGCCATTATTGAAGTTTTTAATCAATAAACCTTCTACACTCAAATCATCGCCAGCCCAATAATAGGTTAATCCATTACCATAATAGATATTGGCAGAGTCTGTTTTAGGATCGTTTTCTCCGCCTGAAAGCTTGGTTTTATCTAAAAATACCTCGCCTTTACCATCGGAATCAAAAATGGTGTCATGTTTATCGGCGTGATACTCATCATAGCCCAAACCGCCGGCCATAGAATCATAGCCTTTGCCGCCGTCTAAATAATCATCACCATGACCACTAACTAAACTATCATCTCCCTTACCGCCAATCAAGGCAACATCCTCTGCTAGTTCAAATCGACTTACTACTCCATTATTATCATCATCAATGCCATCGTAATAAACTTTTCGTCCTTTCTCATCAGTATGTTCAATAGCAGGAGAGTTTGCTATTAATCTATTGATTTCCTTTAAATAATAATACAGCTTTCCATAATCAAATACTGAATTATCAATTTCTTTCTTTTTATCAACCAAGGCATCGAATTCTTCTTTAGTGACGTTTACCGATACCACATCACCTTGAAATTCAATTGGTACTTTTCTGCCAATTTTTGATGGATCTATATCTTTTTTAAATCCCTCATTAAAATATTGAGCAACCGGATCAGCACTCTCAAAATCAAAATTATCTTTAACAGGTTTAATTTTAATATTATGGACTTCTCTGCTGCCATCACTATTAACAACAAAAGCCAATGTATCCCAGTCTAATGTAAATGAAGTAGACCCAAAGACAAATGCCCTGGTTATAAAATCTGATGAACCAATCCCACTAGTGTATTGCTTAACCTTAAATTGCAATTCATTTAGATCCTCGGGTAATTTATCTTTTGTTCCATTGTTCAATGCTTCACGGTGTAGTATGTCATTATATATTTCTTTAAAACCATAAGTGCCCGCCTTAATGCTTTTTTTACTATTGAAGAAATCACTAACAATAAGAAAATCAGCAGGGGAAACAAATCTTCCACCGCCATAATCCATATATTCTTGTGCATTAATTTTTAACGGATCAACCAATGGTTTCTCCTGATCTCGAATCCATTTATCATCTTTTAAGGCACTTCCGGATGGTGGGGTTTTAGAATTCCATAAATACATGGACAGTATTTCATCAACAGTAATAAAATTTTTACCGCTATTGATATTGTAGTAGTTGGGCATAATCGTTCTCCAAAGGTTAAAAAATGAGTGGTAAATATAATGACAAAAAGTAAATGATGAAAATAATTAATTTAATCTATTTAATATTGGGACATGACAACCAAACAAGGCATTAAAATGTCTGAAAAGGAGTCATGGCAATGGTTTGCAAGTACCAAAAAAGTTCGTCACTTTCTGATGCAAAAATGCGGCAAATTATCAAGTGTTTTGCGCTCGATTTAACTGCCTCACAAACTGCAAAATTGACCGGCATCAGTCGTCAGTCAATCAATCGAATTTACACAAAAATTCGGTTGCGAATCTTCACGTATTGTTCGCAAAATACACCTTTCAACGGGGAATTGGAAGCCGATGAAAGTTACTTCGGTGCCAAGCGGGTGCGCGGTAAGCGCGGGCGCGGTGCCGGCGGTAAAACCATTGTGTTCGGCTTACTTAAACGTGATGGTTGCGTTTACACAGAAATTATCCCTGATGAAAAAGCAAAAACTTTAAAAGCCATAATCAGAGGACATGCTGATATTAACAGCGTTCTCCATACAGATGGCTGGCGCGGTTACGACGGTTTGGTTGATGTGGGTTTTGAAAAGCATTTTCGTGTCAATCATGGTAATGATGAATTTTCCGACGGTAAGGGCAATCATGTAAACGGTATTGAAAGCTTTTGGGGCTTCG